>CAKUMP010000172.1 GCA_934667795.1 uncultured Chthoniobacterales bacterium
AAAAAACACGGCCGCAGGTGCTTGATCACGCCGGCGGCTTATTTTTTGCTAGAAAGTTTCCCGAATTTTAGGGATGATAGAAGAAATACGGAGAAATTACCTTTTTTTCGGAATGAAAATTATCACTGAATGATTTGCAGAAATTGCTCAAATTGAAGGATTTCCTACAATAAAAGCATGAAATTCGCATTTTATGTGAAATATAATTTGTCTTTTCCCTACGAATAGGGCAATTTCTCCGGATATTAATGCGTCTTATAGATGCTAAAATGGAATAGTTCGATATTGATATGAAGATTTTATTACTAGGAGCAGGCGGATTTATTGGGGCTAACTTGACAGAGCGATTGGTTGCAGATGGCATCCATGACCTCACAGCCGTTGATATTGATAATCAGAAACTTGAAACGTCCCTTGGAAGTTCTAAATTAACATACCTTAATTTGGATATCCGCAAAGACGATGAGCAGTTGGAAGAACTGACAAAAGACCACGACCTCATCGTTGATCTGGTTGCTTTTGCAAATCCCAGTTTATACGTCCTGGATCCATTAGGCGTTTTTGAATTAAACTTTACGGAGAACCTGAAGATTGCAGAGCATTGCGTGAAGTACGGAAAGCGGATTGTGCAATTTTCGACTTGTGAAGTTTATGGAAAAACGGTTGCCAGCGTTCTGGGGAAAGATCCTGCAGAAATGCCATTCCCGTTCCATGAAGACACCACTCCATTGATTATGGGCCCGGTGGAAAACCATCGTTGGATTTATGCCTGCGCGAAGCAATTGCTTGAGCGTGTGCTCCATGCTTATGGAATTGAAGGCCGTTTAAACTATTCGATTATTCGTCCATTTAACTTTATTGGACCACGTATTGATTACCTCCCAAGTGAAAAGTCCGGGAATCCTCGCGTGTTCAGCCATTTCATGAATGCTCTTCTTTACGGCACTCCCATGAAATTGGTCGATGGCGGTAAAAACTACCGTGCTTATACTTACATTGACGATGCGGTTGATTGTATCGTCCGTATTCTGGATAACCCAAATGGCGTTTGTGACCGTCAGATTTTCAACATTGGAACTCCTGAAAACGAGCTGACGATTGCACAGCTTGCAGAGAAAATGCGCGAAATCTTTAATGAAGAATTCCGTCAGGAAGGGGATCCTGATCCAGAAATCGTGCATGTGACTTCTGAAGAGTTTTACGGAAAAGGATACGAAGATTGTGACCGCCGAATTCCGGACGTGACGAAAGCACGTACGCTTCTCGGATGGGAATCCAAACACGATATCCGTTCGGTCCTCTATCACACGATGGAATATTTCGTGGAGAAATTCCGTGCAGAAAGAAAAGCCTGATACGGATATTCAGATAAGGTATTGAAATTTAAAAGGGCTGCGATAAAACATCGCAGTCCTTTTTGCTTTACCATCCAGGAGAGAGTATTTTTGTTAAGTTTATGAATGTGGTTTGTGCAGTTATCACCAATGAAGAAGGGAAAATCTTCGCAGCAAAACGTCCTGCAGAAAAACATTATGGTGGCAAATGGGAGTTTCCGGGCGGGAAGATCGAAGATGCGGAGTCGCCAATGGAGGCACTGCAACGGGAACTGGCGGAAGAATTAACATTCGTACCCAAGCTGATTTGTCCGCTGGAAGTGGTGACCTATCCCCGCGAAAATACATCCCCTTTGCAACTCCTGCCATTCCTGGCAAAGTTTGAAGGTGAGGAAATATTCTCCAAAGAGCATTCAGAATCCGGATGGTTTTCTCCCGAGGAATTGCCAACCCTGGACTGGGCACCCCCGGATGTTGCCATTGTGAAAAATTACCTGAACCTGTCGCTGCCGGAAACGTATTTGCATCGTTTTGGCGGGATTGCCAGGTTGTATGGTTTGCCTGCATTACGTAAATTTGCCAGATCCCATGTGATGGTGGTGGGAATCGGTGGCGTGGGCTCCTGGGTGGCGGAAGCTTTATTGCGTTCAGGGATCCAAAATATCTCTCTGGTCGATATGGACGATGTTTGTGTGACGAATACAAATCGTCAGTTACCCGCAACCCATGCAACGGTCGGACATCCAAAGGTCGAGGTGATGAAAAAACGCCTTCTCGATATCCATCCGGAAGCGATCATCCACGCACGAAGCGAATTCTTTACCTCTTCTACTGCTGCTGATTTGTTAGCAGAGGCACCCGACCTGGTGATTGATGCAATTGATCGCATGACAAATAAAGCATTGTTGCTGGCAGAGTGCACAAAACGTCTGATCCCTGTGGTGACTGTCGGGGGCGCAGGTGGACGTCGGGATCCGACTCAAATTGAAGTGGCAGACCTCGCTCACGCCGGACGGGATAATCTGCTGCGCATGGTCCGAAGAAAACTTCGTCGTTCCCATGGATTCCCGAAGGGAGACGGACATGTGTTTGGAATTCCGGCCGTTTTTAGTCGTGAACCTCAGGTATTTCCGGCTCCCGATGGAACGGTCTGTTCCACCCCCACAGAAGATTCCCCCCTCCGCCTGGACTGCTCTTCCGGCTTCGGCTCCGCATCCTTCGTCACCGGCTCCTTCGCGTTTGCGGCGGTCTCCGCCGCACTCCACAGAATACACGGTTGAACCACAGGTACCTGTCGCTAAGAATTTATGACATTCTGTGGTTAAAAAAAATATTGCATCGCACGCAATTCCGTATTTTAATCCATACTGTTTTAATCAACTTAATCATATAAGGAATTAATTGATTGGTTAATAATAAATAATATGTATTTAAGATTGGGTATAGAAGAGGGAAAAACATGAAAAAGATAATTAAAATAAAGCAGATTAAAAAGGGAGCGGTGATAGCAGGAGTTGGGATATTAGGTGTATTAGGGATTGGACAAACGGGGGCAGTGGATATTATTAACGTATCCTATGACCCTACGCGGGAGTTCTATAAGGAATACAACGAAATCTTTGCCAAGCATTGGAAAGAAACCAAGGGGGAAGTGGTCCATATTGATGCATCGCATGGCGGTTCCAGCAAGCAGGCACGATCGGTCATTGATGGGTTGGAAGCAGATGTGGTGACACTGGCCCTTGCTGCAGATATCAATGCGATAGCGAATGTGGGGTTACTGGAAAAAGAGTGGCAGAAAAGGTTGCCGTTAAATAGTGCGCCTTATCAATCCACGCTTGCGTTTCTGGTGCGTAAAGGAAATCCCAAGAACATTAAGGACTGGGATGATTTGATTCGTGATGGGGTAGAAGTCATTACGCCAAACCCAAAAACCTCTGGTGTGGCACGCTGGAATTTTCTCGCTGCCTGGGGATGGGCGTTACAGCACTTTGGTCAGGACGAAGCGAAGACACAGGCGTATATTAAAGAACTGTATCAGCACGTCCCTGTTCTGGATTCCGGTGCGCGTGGCGCTTCGACCACCTTTATTGAGCGCGGAATTGGAGATGTGCTCATTAACTGGGAAAATGAACTGTTGCTTGCATTAAAAGAATCGAAGGACAAATTTGAAATTGTCGTCCCTTCGTTAAGCATTCTGGCAGAGCCAACAGTGGCACTGGTCGATAAAAATGTAGATAAAAAGAAAACGCGCGAAGTGGCGCAAGCGTATCTGGATTATCTGTATAGCGATGTCGCACAAAACCTGGCAGGGAAACATTTCTATCGCCCAAGCAATCCGGAAATTCTGGCAAAATATAAGGACCAGTATCCAGACCTGAAACTCTTCACGATTGATGACGTTTTTGGCGGATGGGAAAAAGCAACCGATAAGTTTTTCGCCGATGGAGCGATCTTTGATCAGATTTATCTCCAGAAATAAAGAAATATTCACCAAAGCTCGCAGGTTGCTGGAGGGAGAAATTCCTTTTGGCAGCCTGCGAGAGATTTTTATTTATGAGTACGCGTACGCTTTCCGATGAAGATAAACTGCTAAGCAGGGAAAAATCCCGCCGCCGGATTATTCCGGGTTTCGGACTTTCCATGGGGATCACATTAACTTATCTGGGACTTATTGTTTTAATCCCGTTAACCACCATTTTTTTTAAGTCCGCAGGCATGGGATGGGCCGATTTCTGGAAGGCAATCAGTGCTCCGCAAGTGGTTGCTTCTTATCGTGTCACTTTCGGAATTTCGTTTCTGGCTGCAAGTGTGAATGCGGTTTTCGGATTTATTGTCGCCTGGATACTGACCCGGTATCGTTTTCCCGGTCGGAAAATTCTGGATGCGTTGGTGGATTTGCCATTTGCTTTGCCGACGGCAGTAGCGGGGATTTCATTGACTGCACTTTATGCAAAAAATGGCTGGGTCGGACAGATTTTTGACAAAATAGGAATTCAGACTGCTTATTCTCTTACAGGGATTTTTATTGCACTGACATTTATTGGGTTTCCTTTTGTCGTGCGGACGATGCAGCCGATATTGGAAGATTTTGATGTTCAGGTAGAAGAAGCCGGTGCTTCGCTGGGAGCGGGACGATGGATGGTATTTTTTCGGATCATTCTTCCTTCCTTGATTCCGGGGTTGTTAACCGGATTTGCATTAGCATTTGCACGTGCGATTGGGGAGTACGGTTCTGTTATTTTTATTTCAGGAAATATCCCCTTGCGGACCGAAATTACACCACTGGTGATTATGAAATCGCTGGAAAACTATAATTACCCTCAGGCAACGGCCATTGCCTGCGTCATGTTGATCGCGTCATTTCTGTTGTTATTTATAATTAATATTTTACAGCGCTGGGCGGAGTCGATTGGTGAGGCACGTGGCTGATTTTTAGAAAAGAATTATCGAAAATTATGAGTACCATTGTTTCACGAATTCGAACGGCTCCATTACCCAAGTCGCATAGTGCGATCAGTGAACCATTCTGGGTAACATGGACATTAATTGGGATAGGGGTCGCTTTCTTGTTTTTATTTTTGCTTTTGCCGTTGGTTGTGGTCTTTTACGAAGCATTCAAACAGGGCGCAGCTTTGTATTTTGCCACTTTTCAGGACCGCTATGCGTTGGCCGCTATTTTTCTGACTCTAAAAGTGGCTGCGATTACCGTTCCGTTAAATTTGATTTTTGGATTGGCGGCAGCCTGGGTGATTACAAAATATGAATATCGCGGGAAGAGTTTACTGGTGACGATACTGGACTTACCCTTTGCGGTATCTCCTGTCATTGCGGGGCTGATATTTGTTTTGATTTTCAGCACCACGCACGGATGGTTGGCAGAACCGTTGCGGGCCTGGGATCTTAAAGTCATTTTTGCGTTTCCTGGAATTACATTGGTGACGATATTTGTGACATTGCCCTTTATCGCGCGGGAACTGGTACCGATTATGCAAATGCAGGGGAAGGACGAGGAGTTTGCTGCATTGACATTGGGCGCAGGAGGGTGGCGG
>CAKUMP010000173.1 GCA_934667795.1 uncultured Chthoniobacterales bacterium
CAACAATTCCTCCGTCCTTCCTGCATATCCATCCCACAAACGATCCAGAACCACGCCCTCCGCCGGACGCGCTTCCAGCATTTCCTGATATCTCTCTAACGCGCGATCTTCCCCTTGTGCCCACAACACATTGCCTGCAATCTCCCCTCCCCATAAAAATCCCCCCACGATCCAAACCCCGATTACATGCCATGTTCGCTTCCTCCTCATCACATCTCAAAATCTACTCGCATCCATTTCAATAGCAAGTGTTGGCATCCTTTCATACTTTCTAAATATCCATTCATCCCTTCCCTCCAATTTGTGATTTCCATTGCTGATGAATCCGCTGATAATATTCCACTAAATGGGCAATATGACGTTTAGGTTGAAACTCTGCTTCCCAATGTTCTTTCGCCGCTCGCCCCATCGTCAACAATCGTCTGGGATCCGTTAGCAGTTTCCCCACAACCTGAATAAAGCCTCGCTCATCATTAAATTTCACTAACTCTCCGGTCACGCCCGGCTTCAACCACCCACGTACACCTTCCGAGTCAAATGCGACCACCGCTTTACCATGCGCCATCGCCTGAATGCCAGACAACCCGACCGGCTCATTCCAGCGTGAAGGGAATACCACAAATTCCGCTTGGTGATATAATTCGCTTAACGCTTCATTTTCCACCTCTCCCAAAATCTGTACCCGATTCTGCAAATTTTTTGCTTTAATCTGTTGCAGCAAACGTTCTTGTTGATCGCCCCCACCTGCAAAAACCAGATTCACGTCTTCCGGAAGATGCGGCATCGCTTTCAGCATCAACCACACTCCCTTATTTTTTACCAGGCCACCGGGATGCAAAATGATCCGTCTCGCCATCCGGTAATTCCGCTTTTTTACGACCGGTGCCGGCGCGTACAAAGGGAAATATTCAATCTTGTCGCCGGACACCCCATTATGAATTAAATTTTCTCTCAATACCGGACTCGCAACCTGAATCCCATGCAGTCCACGCAATGCCGCTAGCCGCTCATTCACTCTCTGATAAGATTGCAGGTTTTTTATCGGGTTATACGATCCGCAATGGTTGACCCCATGCCGTAACAAACACCCTTTCCCATGAACACGATGACATATCTTCCGAGGATAGGATCGCGTCATATCCCCACCCGAACAATAAAACTGATGATTATGGATAAAACGTACTGTTGGAAACCTTTCACAAAGCCATTCCTGCAGTCGAAAATTTTCTGTCCCATGCAATTGTATCACATCCGGGAGAAAATCTTCGACGATGGCTTCCAGTCCATCCATTTCCTGTTCGGAAAATTTTGCCCCATACTCCAGGTAATCATACACGTACCCAATCCCTCGATATTGAGAAGCCGGTTTTCTTCCATGGACTAATGCAATTTCGACACCAAACTCCCGCAATCTGGAAGTGACGTCCAGGACATATTGGTTTCGTTCTCCCTGCACCGCGGCTGCGATTTTGTTAAAATATAACACTCTCATACGGAGACTTTTTCAATTTTATTCCCACCCTCTTTTAATAATGCCCGTGCGTGATCCATAGCGGAAGGCGTTACGCCACCCAACATTCTTGCGATTTCTTCTACGCGGGCATCTCCTGCACATTCTTCCATCAACGAATGCGTACGATCTCCTTCCACCAGTTTTGCCACAACAAAATGACTGCCCGCCTGTGAGGCAACCTGCGGTAAATGCGTGATACAAAACACCTGGTGATTCCGCCCCAGCTCCCGCATTTTCCGTCCCACCGCATGTGCAATTTCGCCCCCCACGTTCGCATCAATTTCATCAAATACCAGCACAGGTACAGAATCCTGTTCCGCCAACGCCGTTTTCAATGCCAGCATGACACGAGAAATTTCTCCACTGGACGCAATTTGTCGCAAGGGTAAATTCGGCTCGCCCGGGTTAGGACCAAATACAAATTCCACCCGCTCCATCCCACCGGCCCAAAGGTCTTCCAGTTCCTGCAACTCCACGTGAAATTCCGCCTGACGAAACCCCAGGTCACTCAAATGTTTTTTTACTTCTTGTGACAATGCTGGCGCCGCTCCCAAACGCAGTTCTCTTAATTTTTTCCCCTCTTCCAGTAATTTTTTTCGTTCCTGCTGCACCGTGATTTCCAGCTGCGCCAGCGCATCGCCTCTTCCTTCAATTTTTTGCAACCGGGTTTCTGCCTGCTCTGCAAAACGTAAAACATCTCCTAATGTCGGTCCATATTTACGCTTGAGCGACTGCAGCAGGTTCATCTGTTCTTCCAGTTTTTTTAATGTTTGTTCATCCAGATCCACTTCCTCTACATACCCACGCAGGAAGCGAGCGACTTCTTCCAGTTCCACCACAATCCCGCGATGCGCCTGTACGGTGTCCTCAAGTCCCGGATCCAGTTTCTCCATTTCCTGCAACAGCCGTTGCGTTTCTCCCAGTCGAAATAAAACAGCATCCTCTGCTCCTTCCAGATTCTGTTCCACTTTTTGCGCCAGTTCCATCAAATGTCGCCCATGAGAAGCTTTTACATATTCCGCCTCCATCTGCTCTTCTTCATCCTCACGCTCAAATCCCGCCCCCCGGATTTCCTCAACCTGAAAACGCAGCAATTCCACTTCCTGCCCGGAAGCTTCTTCCTCCTGTTCCAGCAAGTCGTACTCTTCTTTTACCCTCTGCCAGATTTTCAATTGCTCCCGAAATTTCCGGTACTGCTCCTGCGCATGTCCATACGCATCCAATACGCGCATCTGCGCTTCCTGACTAAACAACGACTGGTGATCATGCGGCCCGTGCAAATCCAGCCACCGATTCCCTAACTCTCGCAAAACGGCCAGAGTCGTGGGTGAGCCGTTGACAAACTGCCGGTTTTGTCCCGATGCAGACAACGTCCTTCGAATAATCAACGCATCTTCTTCACAAGGATCGACCCCACTGTCCATCAAGAGCTGGTTCGTTTTTTCCCGATCTCTTACCTGCAAAATGGCTTCCACCATGCACTGTTCGGCGCCCGTCCGAATGATTCCGCGATCCGCACGCTCCCCCAGCAACAATTTTAATGCCCCTAATATTACGGATTTCCCCGCACCTGTCTCACCGGTGACCGCAATAAACCCGGCACTCGGTGACCACTCCAACCGTTCCACTAACGCAAGATTTTGAATTCGTAATATTGTTAACATTGCCCGTTCCCCTGAATGATGTATCTTTAATGCCTAAAACTACCAATTTCATGACGGAACTCAAGATTACATTCCTAGGAACTGGCACATCACAGGGAATTCCTCTGATCGCCTGCGATTGCCCGGTTTGCCTGTCCAGCGATCCGCGCGATCAACGCTCTCGTGCCTCGCTGCTGGTCGAATCCCCCGATACGGCCTGGGTGATCGATACCGGACCCGACTTCCGTTCCCAGTGCCTTCGCGAAAAAACTGTCTGGCTCGACGCCGCCATTTATACCCATAGCCACACCGATCATATTATGGGGTTCGATGACCTCCGGCAGTTTTGTCACCTCCGTCCAGAAGGCTCAATCCCGGTTTACGCAACCCCGGATGTTCTGAAAGATCTGGCCCGGGTTTTCGAATTTGCCTTCAATGGAAAAAACCATTTCCCCGGCTATGTGATTCCCGACCCCCATACGATCGATAGCCCATTTACTCTGGGAAAAATAGATCTCACGCCATTTCAATACCCGCATGGGCGTACCGAAGTGACGGGCTTTCTTCACACCTACCAAGGAGAAAAATTGTTTGCATATGTGACCGATTGCAAGACGATTCCCGAGCAGCACCACCCACTGCTGCACAAGGTCGATACACTGATCATTGATGCGTTGCGTGACCGCCCCCATCCGACCCACCTCAGTATTTCGGAGGCACTTGATCTCGTGGAAAAACTCCAGCCCCGGCAAACTTTTTTCACGCACATCTGCCATGAAGTCCCCCATCAGCAAACGCAGGAAAAAATGCCGGAAAATGTTTTTCTTGCGTATGATGGTTTGAAACTGACATTCCCGCTCCCATCTAATTAACCCCTCCCGACTGCCCATGCCCGTTTTTTCACTTATTTTTATTCCTTTTGCGCTGTTACTGGCCGTTTTTTCTTCTGCTTCCTTACATGCCGATTCGACTCGAAATAAAGATGCTCAAGCAACGTTAGTTGTTTATAATAAACGAGATATCCTCTCGGAGTCTACCGCAAGGCTTTATGCGCTCCAGCGTGATATCCCACAGGATCAGATTTTTGCGCTGGATTGCCCGACCGATGAAGAAATTTCCCGTTCTACATACCTGGAAAGTATCGAGCTCCCACTCCGCCGAAAATTCCAGGAAGCCGGCTGGTGGAAAATTGCCAGTGGCCCGAACGGAACGCTGGTGGCAAAAGAAAATAAAATCCGTTTCATGGTTCTGATGAGTGGCATTCCTCTGAAAATTGCGCCTCCTCCCCCACCACAGCTTCCTCCCAATCCCGACGGCTCCGCGCAACACCCCCCTCCCACGCCCCCAATGAAACGCACCGAAGCATCTGTCGATTCCGAATTGGCAATCCTCGGAATTACCGGTGCGCCACTCGAAGGCCCCATTCACAATCCTTATTATAAGAGTTTCCGTTCCATTCACGATGCAGATGTTCCAGTCCTGATCCTGGTCTGCCGGCTGGATTCTCCCGATCCGGAAATTACAACACGCATGATTCTCGATCCTCTGGAAGTCGAAAAAGAGGGGCTTTATGGCGCGGTTTATATTGATTCCCGCAGAATCCATTCCGGTGGATACGTGGCCGGAGATAACTGGCTCCGCGCTGCTGCAGAAAATGCAAGACAGGCCGGAATGCCTGTCATTTTTGATTCCGCCCCCGCAACACTTCCGGCACATTTTCCGATGCGCGATGCCGCTATTTATTTAGGCTGGTACAGCGAACATGCAAACGGCCCATTTCTCAATCCCGATTTTCAATTCAAAAAAGGGGCTGTTGCGGTGCATATCCATTCTTACAGCGCGCATACACTCAAAACAAAAGAACACCGATGGGTAGGACCTCTTTTATCCAAAGGAGCTTCTGCGACTTTGGGAAATGTCTATGAACCCTACCTCGAACTCACTCCCCATCTGGATATTTTCTTCAATCGCCTCGCTTCCGGAATGACGGTTGCCGAAGCCGCTTACGCTTCCATGAAAGGCCTTTCCTGGATGACAGTGGTCCTTTCCGATCCGCTTTATCGTCCTTTCGCGGTACAAAATGATCTGGCAAACCTCTCGCCACCCACTCCTGAAAATAAAAAATGGGCAGACTTTCGCTCCGCTGCGATTCAACGCTTAAGCCAGAAAGAAGAAGCTTCCCAAAAAATAATCTCCCTCGCACAACAAT
>CAKUMP010000174.1 GCA_934667795.1 uncultured Chthoniobacterales bacterium
GGATGGATAAAATAAACCTCATGGACGACCTATTTTTCAAAGGGTTCTGGCGAATGGACTGGGGGTTGGGGAATCCCAACAAGACCGCGGTGCTGATTGCCACTTTGATGGTGGGGGTATGGGTGTTGGCATACGTTCGCAAGTGGGGATTTTGGGTGGCGTTGGGGGTCTTTACTGGCTTGGGGGTGGCGTTGGTACATACTTTTTCAAGAGGAGGGCTCATTGCGGTTTTCGCGGGGTTGGCTCCGATGCTTGTGATGACGCTTCGCCCCTGGAAATGGAAACAGATTGCGGGGTTGGTTGTCGCGGTGTGGGTTATCGTGGGCGCGTCCATTTATCTTCAGGCGCACGCGCGTTATACGCAGGGGATCACACAGGAAGACCGCTCGATCAGCAATCGTCTCAAGCTTTGGCAGGCGGTGCCGACGATGATGCGGGCCGCTCCCAGTGGTTGGGGGATTGGCAATTCCGGCAAGGCCTACATGGAGTGGTATCAACCGCTGGATCAGCATGAACGTTACCGGACCCTGGTCAACAGTCATTTGACATGGCTGGTGGAATTTGGCTGGGTAGGACGGTTCATGTATGTCTGTGGCTGGCTGGGTGTGTTTGTGATATGTTTGCCTGACAAGCGTTCCCGGTGGTTGTCAGTTCCCTTTGGAATATGGCTGGCGTTTGGGGTCGGGGCATTTTTCAGCTCGGTTGCGGAATCTCCCTGGCTATGGATCATTCCGGGTATTTTTTTATTGGCAGCATTGGTTTGGAGAATAAGAAACAATATCTGGCCTCCGCGTGGAATGGGACTGGTTCTTCCGGTCGCGGCGGGTCTTGTATTGCTGCTGGTGCCTGCTTTGGCACAGGAATCAGATGTCTATCGGGATGGGGTGGCGGTTTACCTGGGCAAGGGGAGTACGGGGATTTGGATTGTGTCAGACAAAAAGGTTCTGGGAGAAGGTCAGGGGCGAGCGTTACGCGCATTCAAAGAAAAGAGGGAGCAGGACAATAAGTGGAACAGGGTGGGGATTGTGGAGGATTTGGAGCATTTGCCGGAAGTAACAGACGCAGACGTTCTTTTGGCTGGAAAATTTGACACGACGGAGAACCATCTGGAAAAAATAGCCAAGGCGAACTCCATCCTTCTGATTAATCCCGCGGTTTTTCCACAGGAGATGCAGGGGATTAATGCGTTTCAGGATAAGGTGAAAGTCATGATCGGCGATTTCGCACAGTCCTCGACCGCGCACGCGTGGGAAGCGGATTTTCACACACAACGACTTTCCGGGGCAGGCGATTTCATTCCTGACTGGCCGGAGCGATTGTTGAAGTTGGAAGAGTAAAATGACAATGAACACAAATTTTTTGAAACAGGACTTGTCCTTCTTCTGGGTGGTATTTACAACCGCCGTTTGCATCGGGCTGCTGTTGAATCAATTTCGCGACCATCCCTTGCCATTGATTTATCAGGACAAGGAAGCCAGGTTGCAAGTGGCGGTGGAGCGTTTGGCAGTCGCACCCGTTCAAGAGCAAATATCGGCTACTGTGGAAACATTACCGGAGTTTTTGTCCCTGGAGGAATTTTCTGATTTCGCGGATGCCGGGACGGGGTTGGTGCTGGACGCACGACCGGAGATTTTTCATCGTCTGGGGCATGTGCCTGGCGCGATCAGTTTGCCGCGGGATGATTTTGAGAACGTCTATAACGACCTGCGCGAAAAACTAGAGACGGACAAGGGACAACCGCTCGTGCTGTATTGCGCCAGTGCTTCCTGTGAAGACAGTGATCTGGTGAAACGTTCCCTGACCGCGCTGGGGTTCAGCAATGTGTCGATTTTCAAAGGGGGGTGGTCGGAGTGGACTTCCGCCGGAAAGCCGGAGGAAACCGGGCAATGAGCGAATTTTTTAAAAATAAATTATTCCTGCTGGTGTTACGTGTCGTGATCGGCGGCGTGTTCATTTACGCGGGAGCTTTGAAGATTGGCAACCCGTTGGAATTTGCCGATAGCATCGCCACGTTTCAGGTATTGCCGTCGCAGTGGGTCAACCTTGTGGCATTGGCATTGCCGGTTTTTGAAATTCTCGTGGGCGGCATGTTGGTGTGTGGACTTTATCAACGTCAGGCGGCGTTTAGTCTGCTGGTGTTGACTGTCTTGTTCGCGTTGTTTTTGATCCAGGCGATCATACGTGGGTTGGAGGTGGATTGCGGGTGTTTTGGATCAGGAGAACCTTCGGCGTGGTCGGCATGGATGTCACTGGGAAGAGACCTTCTGCTCATGGTGGGGTGCGCGTGGTTATGGATACGCAGCAGGAAAAATCCCCTCTCCTTTGAACCAAAAAATACACGAAAAAGAGAAGATGCTTTTAAATGAAAAACATTCTTTAAAATTTAGCCCGTAGTATTAAAGATATGTTGAATTTTTTTCATAAAACCCCCTTCCCTTGTGCCACTCAAAAATAACGTCATGTATCGTGGGCGCCTTCCTTCTCAAAAACAATTCCATTTTCGTGCTTTTCGTGTCTTTCGTGGTTGAGAAAAGAGAAGAATTTTAACCACGAACGGCACGAAAATCACGAAAGTAAGATTCATTTTTTCAGGCGGATGCCTCTAAAAGCTGATAAACACAGGGTTTCAGGATGGTTTTCTGTGGAGTAACGGAAGAGGAACGAAATTTTTTCAAAAAAAGGTTGCAAAAAAAAAAACACGCCGTGTAATTCTTGGGGAAGTATTAAATTTTGAGGCGAATGAAATGATGAAAATCTTTAAGAAAATTTTGTTGCTGACGTTGCTCGTTTCCGCAGGCAGCGCGTTCACTACGACGATTCACGCCCGGGCTTTTGCAAAGGATATGATGAAGGACATCGTGGTGTTCTCCGAATCAGACGACTGCGGAGAGACGCCAGACGAGCCTCCGCATGAGGAGTAGTTTGAGAAATTAAAAGACTTTCCATTTTGTTGATTTTACTTTAATATATTCTTTAATACAACACTCCCCATATCATGAGACTCATCCCCACATTTATAGTTCTATTGATATTTTTCACCTGCTCTCTTGCGGAGAGCTGGTCCGCGTGCGGGATCAATTGGTCATTGCCACAAAATCACTTCGAGAATGTGAACCCGCAGGGGAAGCTGAGCTGGTGGAAGGACTTGGGACAGGTGGACGCGGGGGATGGTTTGATGTTGCCGTTGCATTTGAACTTCCGAGCGGATCGACACATGCAGTCACCCACGCTTGGGACGAGCGGGTTTTTGTTCGGACTGGGTGACGCGACCGCGGTGGCGTTGGATGAGAATCGTTTTCTCATGCACACCCCGGCAGGACGTTACCTGCTCTTCCGCAGGGACAGGAAGGATCCTAATATTTTGACTTCGGGCAAGAAGTGGGTGGGGGAGATCAAGGAGGATGTGATAACAATCGCGACCAGTTGCGGGGATCGGTTGACGTATCGCAGGGGGCAATTGACCCGGATGGCACTCAAGGAGCGGGTGTTTGATTATGTGTATCACAATGGCCAGCTTTCCGAGATAAAGGAAAAGGGACGGACAGTGATCACATTCAAACGGGAGGACGATCATTTGCTGGTTCAGTCAAGGGATGGCAAACAAGTGCGGTTCAACTTTGGAGAACGTCCGGTGGTGCAACATATCGCAGGACAGAATGTGATTGGAAAGTTGGGAAAAACGCTTGCAAGCGTGGTGACGACATCGGGAGAGGAAGTGAAGTTCGCGTTTGGTGTGACATCGGACATTAAACCGACGTTGGAGGTGGAGGAGAGTTTGCTGACTTGGAACGCAGCGAATGGAGAGGTGCTACAGGATGGGGAGTGGATGTATGAGATTAAGCCAGGAGAAAAGCCATTCCACAATGCGGCGATTGGACGTGAGAATGCGAAGAAGGAACAGGAGTTCTGGCATAAGGATACAGTTAAGGGAGAAGAGATTAGTAGAAATATAAATGGTTTTGAAACTTTCGTTACGAAATTTGCAAGTGGTCATTTAGCTGGAAAAATTCGGAAAAAAGAGATTACTAAAAATGGTAAAAAGATCGAAGAAGAAAAACGTTCATATACTGAATTGGGAGAAATTATTCGTATATCTAAATCTGATGGAACATTCATTATATTCAACACTAGTAAATAACATGAAAAATACAAAAAAAATATTATTAATTTTATTGATGACATCTTTGGCTTTTCCTTCACTTTCTTATGCAGGTACAATAAAAGGCTACTGCGCAAAACTTAATGAATGCGGACCAGTAGTTTCTGGGTGTAAGCCAGATCCGGGTGGAGCATACACATATGAACGTGTTGCAAATAAATATCATACTTGTGAAGCCGATTGTAATGGTCCGGACTGTGCTTCAACAAAGAATATAGTTTGTAAGATAAAGCGCATTTATACAAATCCGCAATGCTTTAATCCAGGACCTTTAGTTTCGACAGAATCTATTACCGTTTCAGCTTGCGGAGGGCCATTTTAATGAAATGGCATTTTAAAATATGTCTATTATTATTTGTATTCAGTGAAAGCTTGATTTCGAATGAAAAGAGAGAAGATATTCCTGTAGATATTATTTCTGGATTAAATAAATTAGAAGAAATTCAGAATATTTGGGAAAAAGTTTATATTCATGTGATTTTCACAAAGAAAAAATATGAAAACAGAGATGTTCAGCTAAAATATTTTTCAAAAATTCCTAATTATTCATTAGAAGATATTTCAAAAAGACCAAGTGGAATTGAGGAAGGGAATATATATATTGATTTAAAGAAATTTGGAAATCGTATAAGAATACGCCATATTTCCGATAGAAATGCAAAAAATGGATCAAAAACAGAAAGGAATACTCTTGTTGTTTTTGATGGAGATATGACAAGGATTCTGGAATATCCGGAGGAAGAATCAATTGATACAGCTCTTATATCAAAAAAAACGCCTTCGGTCGATATTCAACTGAAAGATCATAAGGAATTATTATCTGATGAAGACCCTTTAGCATTTCTTCGTGAAATTTTAGGTTTAGGGTTCCGTGAACCTCCAATAAAATTTTCAGAACTTCTTAGTATATTGATTGACACAAATTATGTTTTGGATTTTCAAAAAATACATTCAGATTATGTAGTTAGTTTTAAAGAAAGAAATACAACAGATGAAATTCATTTTCATTCATCAGTAGATTTTTTACCCACAGCGAGGATTAACGGAATGAATGAACGCGGCATTGAGGGAGAACAATGGGTGGAGTATCAACATGTTTCAAACAACTCTATTGAAACATGGTTTCCTAAAGAAATGGGTATGAAAACTTACCATACTAATAAATTTGAAAAAGAGTTAATGTTGGAACATTCAATAAAA
>CAKUMP010000175.1 GCA_934667795.1 uncultured Chthoniobacterales bacterium
ATTCTCCGATCTCGATGTGGCGGCAGGCCTCGCGCCAGAAGTCGAGCAACAACATGTGGAAGCGATCCATATCCAGAGCTTTCGTAAACACCCTGTAAAACAGCCACGTCGTACCCATTTGCTTAATGCTGCCGGGTGTCTGGATTGCGGGATCCACATGCTGGATCTTGCGCGTTATTGGAATGAAGGTGCGCACTGGGAAACGATTCATGCGTTGGGAACATGGTTTGATGAGCCTGTGGAGCGCCCGCCACATGTCGGCATTCTTGCACGTCTTGATAATGGGGTGATGGTGACATTTGAGGACAGTTTTAGCTATGGGTATCGGATTAATAATGTCCCATGGAATTTTGGTAAAGAGAGTCTCGCGATTGTGGGGACGCATGGAGTCATTACCGATGCCATGACAGAAAATGGCCGTGAATTTCAATTGATAAGCGAAGACCGGAGCGAAAGTATTCCGGCAGTTCTTTCGGAGCATGAACATGAAATCCCCAAAGTGCTGGGTGCTTTCGCCGTCTGGTTGCGAGGGGAGCTTGATGAAGAAACGAGCGCTTCGCTGGCGAGAGGGAAAGATGGACACGAAGCACAGCGTATTGTGGATGAAGTGAATAATCAGGCTGTTGCAACACGCATCCTGAGCGACGTGTCGCCTAGTTTAAAGCGGTGAGGTGTCTTGCCTGTTACCCACATCTATTTTCTTTTCCGGGCGGAAGATGAGAATGGCGGCGGCGATGCAGATGAGGGAGTCGGCGACATTGAATGCCGGCCAGTGGTAGGTGCCGATATAGAAGTCAAGGAAGTCGATCACATGCCCATGAAGAAAACGGTCGGTGGTATTGCCCAGAATCCCGGACATGAAACAGGAAACCCCGACAATTGCCGAATTGTCCTGAAATTTTTTCAGAAAAAAGAGAATCAGAAGGATGGTGAAAACGACAATCGACAGCGTGAGAAATATCCAGGGATAATCCGAGCCCATTCCGAACGCAGCGCCTTTATTATAGACATGTACCAGGTTGAAAAATCCTGGAATGACCGGGATGGAATCATAGGGAGTAATATTCTGGAGCACGGCCCACTTCGTAGCCTGATCCAGAAGATACCCCGGAAGAATGATGCAGAGAAGGGCTTTGGGGAATGTCAGAAGTGTTCTCTGCATAGAAATAATGGATTAAACATTTGGCAGGGCATTCACCACATCGGTACAACGGGAGCACAGCGTTGGGTGATCGGGATGCGTTCCTACAGACTCTCGTTGCCTCCAGCAGCGATCACATTTCTGATGGGAATTAGGAGAAAGGTTTACTTTCAATTCCGGCGCATGCACGACTTCCAGTTGACTCAGAATAAAGAATTCTTCGGTGTCTTCGAGGTGCTGATTGAGGGCATCTACCTGGGCCTCGTCTGGCAGAGCAAGCTGGACAGATGCTTCAAGCGCATTTCCAATTTGTTTGTCCTGACGAAATGCTTCAATGGCCTGACCAATGTGAGAGCGTAAATCCAGGAGAGATTCAATCGTACGGAGGATTTCCGGAGCATCCCATTCAGGGTTGGTTTCCGGGAAAAACTCCAGATGGATAGAATGTTCTTTTTGTAAATGCCCCCATGCTTCGTCGGCAGTAAAGACCAGAATTGGTGCAAGCAGTGGCAGCAGCGTGTGAAGCGTGTCAAACATCACCGTCTGTGTCGCACGACGACGCAGGGAATCTGCCCGATCACAATACATCCGGTCTTTGGTAATATCGATGTAAAGTGAAGATAAATCGACTGCACAAAAATGATTGAGTGCATGATAAACTTTATGGAACTCGTAGGAATCATACGCAGCACGGCACGTCTGAATGACCTGGTTGAGGCGCGCCAGAACCCAGCGGTCAATGGTCGGTAATTTTTCCACTG
The DNA here is from genome assembly GCA_934667795.1 of uncultured Chthoniobacterales bacterium. Lineage (GTDB taxonomy): Bacteria > Verrucomicrobiota > Verrucomicrobiia > Chthoniobacterales > CAKUMP01 > CAKUMP01. The sequence goes on from CAKUMP010000175.1 coordinate 1,903, forward strand.
GTACACGGTCGGTTGCAGGGGAGAAGTCATGCAGGTTCGCGTGCAGAATACGAATCGTGTTTCGGATACGGCGATACGTATCAGACAAACGCGTGAACATTTCTTCCGAGAACGGGACTTCATCGGTAAAATTGATGGAAGAGACCCAGAGTCGAACAAGATCTGCACCAAATTTATTGATAAAATGTTCTGCATCCATGGGTTTTTGATAGCTGCTGGATTTGGAAATCTTCTTCCCATCGACATCGACCACGAACCCATGTGTGAGCACCGCTTTATAGGGGGCTGTGTGGTTCATCGCCACGCTCGTCATGAGCGAGGACTGGAACCAGCCGCGGTGCTGGTCGGTCGCTTCGATGTAAAGATCCGCAGGGAAATGCAGTTCCGGATGTTTGCGCAAAACTGCTTGATGCGAAACTCCGGAGTCAATCCAGACGTCCAGCGTGTCATGACGCCGTGTGGTATCTGCAGGTAATTCCATCATTTCTGCCCATTCAGCATCGGATTTTTCGAACCAAAGGTTGGTGCCGTGCTCTTCGACAAGATCCGCAACTTTTCGCGTCAGCTCAGGATCCAGAATAGGGGAGCCATCTCCGGTATAAAAAACCGGGAGCGGAACTCCCCAGGTGCGCTGACGGGAAATACACCAGTCCGGGCGAGATTCAACGGTCCCGTAAATGCGATTTCGTCCCCAATGCGGAAGCCATTTCACCTGGTCGATAATTTCCAGCGCTTCCGGACGAAACGCATTGATTTTAATGAAAAATTGCTCGACTGCACGGAAAATGACCGGCGTTTTGGAGCGCCAGCAATGCGGATAAGAATGCGCATAATCATTTTGCCCAAGTAATTTATTTTCGCTTTCGAGAATCGAAATAATGGCCGGGTTTGCCTTGAACACATATTGTCCTACCAGTTCCGGAACGCCACATTCTTCGGTGAAGCACCCACGGTCATCGACAGGGGATAAAATATCCAGACCGTATTGACGCCCGACCAGGTAGTCATCTTCTCCATGGCCGGGAGCGGTATGGACACAGCCGGTTCCGGTTTCTGTCGTGACAAAATCCCCGAGGATGACGCGACTGGAGCGTGGCAGAAACGGGTGAGAGCATTCGGAATTTTCCAGTTCTTTTCCGCGGAAGGTCGCGATAGGATCTCCCAATGGCTGCCATCCTGTGGTTTCTGTAAAACTGGATACCAGTTCTTTGGCGAGCAGAAGTCGTCTGGTGGATTGGATTTCCGGATGATTGAAATCACGCAGTTCGTAAGAAAGTTCCGGGTGCAGCGTGATGGCCAGGTTGGCGGGCAATGTCCAGGGCGTAGTCGTCCAGATGACGATTGATCCCTGGGATTCGGCGATGGGACCTGATTTTGCTGGAAATTCTACATAAATCGAAGGTGTGATTTTGTCCTGATATTCCACTTCTGCTTCAGCCAGCGCCGTTTGTGCCCCGGTGGACCAGAACACGGGTTTCTGGCTGCGATAGACAAGATTTTTTTCCAGAAAAGAAGCAAAGGATCGGATGATATCCGCTTCGTATGCCGGATCGAGCGTGAGGTAAGGGTTTTCCCAGTCTCCAAAAACTCCCAGACGTTTAAATTGTCTGCGTTGGATATCAATATATTTGCGCGCGTAGCTTTCAGATTGTTTTCGGACTTCGACCGGGGATAAATTTCTGGATTCCTTCACCACTTTAAATTCGATGGGAAGTCCGTGACAGTCCCAGCCGGGAATGAAGGGGGCACGGTGCCCCAGCATGGTTTTGGATTTTACAATGATATCTTTCAGCGTCTTGTTCAGCGCGGTCCCCATGTGGACATCTCCATTGGCAAAAGGCGGGCCATCGTGAAGAACGAAGGGCGAACAGTCCTTTCTGGACTCCTGGATCTGTTGATACAGTGCTTTGGATTCCCAGTTTTTCAGGATTTCAGGTTCGCGTTTAACCAGATCGGCCTTCATCGGGAAGGACGTCTTTGGAAGTAAAATGGTGTCTTTGTAATTCATTGCCATGATGGAAAGAGTCGTGAAATTATCAGGTGCCGTGGCTTCGGTCAATCTTCGACGTTATGATATAAAATCAAAATCAGGCAAAACAAAATTTTAATTTGCAACTTTAGAAATGAGTCGGATGGTGTTATAAACAGAAAAGGAGCTTGAATTTATGAATAAAAATGAAATATCTCGTCGGAATGCGCTAAAAACAATTGGTCTGGGAATGGTGGGGATGTCACTGGCAAAATTAGGGGTAGGTGTCGCACAGGCTGCAGAAAATGTCGCAAAAAGTGTTGCTCAACCTACGGGAGGCGTTTTTGTATTGCCGGAACTGCCGTATGCATTTGATGCTCTGGAACCCGGAATTGATGCTCAAACGATGGAAATCCACTATTCGAAGCACCATGCTGGTTATGTGAAAAACCTCAATACCGCATTGGCTGACCAGGAAGCATGGCGAGATAAATCCATCGAAGAAATTCTTCAGAATCTGGATCAGATTCCGGAAGATATCCGTACTGCGGTGAGGAATAATGGGGGCGGGCATTTTAATCATAGTTTATTCTGGTCCACCCTGAGCCCGGATGGTAAAGCTCCGGAAGGTGCCTTGTTAGAAGCCATTAATCGGGATTTCGGCTCGGTACAAAATTTAAAAGACGCACTCACCAAATCCGCAAGTAGCCGTTTCGGCAGCGGATGGGCATGGCTGATTCAGAATAAAGATGGCAAATTGGCTGTAGAAAGCAGCCCCAATCAGGATTCCCCATTGATGAGAGGCGCAAACCCACTCTTCGGAATTGATGTCTGGGAGCATGCTTATTATCTGAAATATCAAAATAAACGCGCCGATTATGTAGAAGCCGTTTTAGGCCTGATTAATTGGCCCGCCGTCCAGGCACGGTATAGCGCTAGCTAATTACCAACTAGTAATTACGAATTACTAATTTTGGAGTGCGGTGGTTGGGGCCGCTTTGGATCATCGCGAATGGGATGCACGAACAACCTTCGCATGACGAAACTCAAACGTCATTCAATCCAAAGCGGTGCAGAGCCCCACACTCCAAAATTTTCCCGTGTGGTGGGGAAAATTTAACTAAGAAAAACTGTAACCCAACACCAATTCAAGTGTTACCTATGTTCTGAACCTAAAGTGTTACCTATGTTCTGACTGCGCCCTCCGCCCTCCACTGTCCGTCGTCCGCCGTCCACTGTCCACTGTGTGTCGTTTTTCGTTAAATTCTCAAAAAACACACTTGTGTTTTTATTCAAAATACAAGCATAATAGTGTAATACTCCTTTGTTTAGGCTTCCACGACTTTTCAGGATGCCTGAAGAGAGTTAATGTTTTTTAGAAGTGTTTTTGATATAAAGGATTATAAAAACTTTTGTGTAAGAAAAAACGCTTCATTGCTATGCGGGACAACACTATTC
>CAKUMP010000176.1 GCA_934667795.1 uncultured Chthoniobacterales bacterium
CTTGAAGAAACAAGTTCGTGACTTGCAGAAAACTGTCAAATCTGCAACACAATGGCAAAAACGTAGTTGGATTAAAAGAGCTTTTCATAAATGGAAGCCGCCCGGACAATCATGAGGCAGCGTAAACAAAAACTCATTTCTCTTCTTCTTCAGGAAACAGGCGCACAATCCATTCTGGTTATCACAAATGATGCAGACTGGAAAGTAAGCGAAAATGTGACCACTGCGAGTCTGGAAGAGGTGTCGGATCAACAGGCCGAAATGGTTCTGTGGCTGGATGCACATCAGTTTCCATTAGATGCTTGTCAGGAAATGATGAACCGTCTGGCGCACATGACCGATATCATCGCTTTTGCTGCAGAGCCGCCCGCGGTAACCGAAGTGTATCCGACACTTCTTTGGCCAGACCAGTGGGCTACACATTTTGTCATACACGATTATATCCTGGTAGATAGATTTCGCACCGAATGGTGCCGTCTTGATCTGGTGGAAGAAGACATTGCACAAAATCTGGTGATTTTTGCCAGGAAGAACGCCATTGCGGAAAGACCGACATGGAAAAATTATATTTTACCCACTGCAAAAAGACAGATTCATCCGGCAAGAATTTGTCGACATGAAGAGACAGGTGCGTTGATTCCGGGGACGGAAGAGAAATGGACGATTTCGGATTTTCTGTGGGAAAAGTGGCGTGACGCCGCTCCTTCCCGACCATTTATCAGTGTTGTCATTACGTTTCATCGTGAGCAATACCTGGCGCATCGATCGTTGAATGGATTGACCCTTCTATGTGAGCAGGCGCAAGCACAGGGATTAATGCTGGAGATCATCTGTATCATGGATAATGCAGACGATGTGACGATGGAAGTTGTGTCCAATCATTCGCTTATCCGAAAATTGGGGCGGATCGTGGAGTCTAGTCATGGGGATCCGGGTTGTGGGCGAAACGAGGCGGTGGATCTTGCAAAGGGAGATTACATCGCCATTATGGACGGGGATGATTTGTATTCACAAAACTGGCTTGTTGCTGCGTACAAACGCTGTCGCGAATTTTCGTTGCCGGTGATTGTACATACCGATTATATGCTGGCATTTGATCAGCACTGGTATTATCTGAAAACGCCGGATGTTTTTTCATGTTCGCTTAAAGACTTTGTGGTTCCTCTTGAAAATTTCTGGTTTTCAGCCTGTTTTGGACATCGACAGATTTTTCAAATGATTCCCTATGTGCGAGCAGATGTGAACATGTCGGGATTCGGTTATGAAGACTGGCATTGGAATTGCGAGACCTTCGCCGCCGGAATCCCTCATATTGTTGCACCTGAAACCGTCCTTTATTATCGTCGCAAGTCGGCGTCGAGAGTGACGCAGGACATTTCAAAGCAGGCTATCATTGGACCAACCGCTTATCTGCACAGTGAGCGGCTGCATGACCTGCATGCCGTGGATTAAAATTATATGCCTTCTTTTTCTGAGTTGCCTACATGGATGCGAGAGGACATGTCTGTCATGTCCATCGCGGAGCCGTTGCTTTATCCTTTTTCGGATATTAAAAGAGATTTAATACAAATAGAACCGAGCGACAAACCCGCCAGGGCCGTTGTCTTTGATCTTATCAGAAAGCTGCGGGATTTTGCTCCGGATGTGATTTTGATGACTCCGTGGATTAAACGTGGCGGATCTGATCTGGAAGTGATTCATTTTGCGGAAGCATTGGTTGCGCTTGGTGTGCGGTGTGCAGTTTTGACCAGTACGAGTGAGCCTTCTCCGTGGCTGAATCGTTTGCCGGAATCTGTGATGCGATATGAATTCGGGCATATAGCACAAAAATTGTCTGAACAAGATAAATTTTCTGTTTTGACGCATGCCATTCTGCATTCCAATACGCGCGCCATTCATATCATGAATTGCCATTACGCATGGCGGATGGTTGCTGCGCACGGATGTTCTCTCAAACAGGTAGGCATTCAGCTTTTTGCCAGTTTGTATTGTGATGATGTAGAACCTGACGGGCGCGCCAATGGCTATGCGACCTTTCCATTGCCTGAATGCTGCCCGTGGCTGGATGCGATCACCACAGATAACAAACGTTTTGCCCATTCTGTGAGTTACCGCACGGGTTACCCCATGCACAAATTTTTTCCGCTTTATTACCCCTCCCCTGCCGGACGTCCACCCGAGACATGGTCTGAGACACCCGTCCGTAATCCAAATGTCCTTTGGGCATCGCGTATCACGATGCAGAAAACTCCACATATTCTGGCGGAAATTGTTCGTAACACGCCGGACTTGACCTTTCACATTTATGGCGAGCCGGACGACCGGTTACCGAAAGAATTTTTTGAAACATTAAAGAGCTATTCGAATTGTGTTTTGTATGGGACGTATGATGATTTTTCTGCGCTTTGTACTTCCGGTGATTTTGGTGCATTTCTGTACACTTCGGCCTGGGATGGTTTGCCGAATGTTTTGCTGGAAGCATTAGCTAATGGTTTGCCCGTAGTGGCACCTAATATTGGAGGTATCGCAGAACTTATCCACGAAAAAACGGGCTGGCTTGTGTCTGATTTTTCCAACGTTTCCGAATATAAAACGCAGTTGCTTCATGCCGTGAACAATGTGGAACTCTCACGAGAAAAAGCAAAAAATGCATGGGATTTATTACGCACAAGACACAGTAAAGAAGCGTTGATAAAGTCTATCCAAAAAATTTCAAATTACCCATTATCAGATTAAAATATCTTTGTGTGAAATATTCTGTTTATTCATCGCGCTTTCATCGTTGATCGAACCAAAACGGTGCAGAGCCTTGCGTTCTAAATTCTTCCCAGGTGTTATTGGGTGTTATGAATTACGGGATGATTTTTCAGGGAAAAACAATGCTTCATACTGGTTGAGACAACGCTCCATGGAAAACCGCTCCCCTGCTACACTTGCATTTTGACCCAAAGCTTTGTGCAATAAAAAGTCATCCCGCAAAGTGCTTAATTTTCCGGATATTTCCTCAGCCGGTACGCGATCGGTTTCATCAAAATCCAAAATCAATCCTGCGGGTTGATTCGTTTCAATACGAAGCATGTCCGGAATTTCTCCAGCGGAAGATGCGACGACCGGGCGTTCTGCAACCAGTGCCTCAAGAATCGAGCTGGGTAATGCCTCCGAGTGAAACCAGGTGGGTAAAAGAACGACATCGCTGATTTGCATCCATTCCATTGAAGATTTAACTTGTCCTAAAAAGTGAATGCCCCGGGCGCTTTCAAATTGCGCCCGCCATTCCATATATTTTGGACCATTGCCAAGTAAAAGCAAATGGGTCTGGCGCTTGTCCGGTTCCTGATTCATTTGAAGCACGCCTCGGATCGCCGGTTCCCATCCTTTTTCCTCCATCGCACGCGCGGCTAAAACAACCACAAACGCATCTTCCCCAATGCCTAAATCCTGGCGTGTAAAACGTGTCTGCGTTATTGGACGCAACCCATAATCCATTTTAACCCATTTACTGGCATCTGCCGAGGGAAATCGATGCAGGACCCGACGGTTTTTGTCTGCAGGATAAACAATCTGATTGGCGCGCTGGAAAATAGATTTTGCCACTGCCTGGAAGTGCGGATCTACGTCCGGTTTTTCCAGCAGCATTTCATAACACCCGTGCATGTTCACCACCCATCGGACGCCGGAATTTCCAATGTTGCGTGCGACAAATTTATCTGCCCACCAGATATGACTATGGATGACTTCAATTTCCCGTTCTTGAAGAAGTTCTTGAAAACGGTCAGAAACTTCTTCATGCGGGAGGTGCTCTAAAGGAATGGCAGGATCAATCAAGGAAACGATTTTTCCATCCGGAGAGGTATGATCCACGGACAAAATGGTGACGTCATGCCTTTTTGATAATTCGTTCGCGAGACGAATACCGAAATTTTCTCCTTCTCCATTGGTAAGGCTACTGAGAACAACCAGGATTTTTCCTCCCTGCCAGCGATCCGGATCCTGCTCCGAAGAGGCTTCCGGGGCTGCTATTAAAAGCTGTTGTTCCCGTGAAAAATAATCGGTCATTCTGGATTCCATTTCGTCCTCAATCGGGTAATGACGTTTCACAAATTCCTGAATTTCCAGAATGTCATTCAGGTAGTCTGCACTTTTGGGGAAACGTTTTATGGAGTGATGATTCAGCGGTTTGTTGATATACCCCAGTGTTCCGGAACGCAGCAAGTAAACATATAATGCCCAGTCACCACAGAAAGAAAAACGGTTCAAGTAGATTTCCAGTGCGTGCAAATCCTGTATATTTCGAAAGACAACGGCACTGGCGCTGGAAATGGTATTTTGAATGGCGAGGAATTGAGAAACTTCCTGTTTCCCTTCGCTAATAAAATCCTGTTGCCAGTGATCATCTGATAAACCCTGTAAAGCCTCCTGGTAGAGCAGGGAAACAGCAGTTTCCTTATCTACACTCTGAGAATCACAATATGCCAATTGCATATCCGGGTTTTCTTCCAGTTTTTGAACAAGCGTTGCCAGGAATTCTGGTTCTGTCGTATCGCCAGGTTCTGCAATCCACACAAAGTCGCCCTTGGCTGCCCGCATGGCGGAAATCCATGTTTTGAAAATGGAACTTTTTATTCGAGGCCGGATAAATTTTACTTGTTGTGTCGGCTTCCAGGAGGGAAGGTGTGCCCATTTTGCAAGGATACCTCGGCTCCAGTCCTGCGAGACGTTGTCTATTAAAATCAATTCATAATCGTCGAAGGATTGGTCAAAAATAGAGCGCAATCGCGCATCAAGCTGTTGCGCGTGATTATCACTCGAAACAATAATAGAAACTTTCGGCTTAGGGATGACCTGTTTCCATTCGGCGTGGTAGCGTTTTAACATCTGAGTACGGTCTTCAAGTGTTTTCAGATGTGCCTCCCCTGCTTTTCCTAATTGCTGTCGCTGGGTCTTGAGATTTGACAGAAAAGAGATTTTTTCCGCCAGGTCGTTTATATCCCCACCCGCATAATGCAAACCTGTCGCCTCATCCAGAACCTGCTCGCGAACCCCAAAGACCGGATTCGCAATAATAGGTAATCCAAAATACATGGCTTCCAATAAGGTCAATGGGTAACTCTCCAGCTGTGAGGTCAGAACAAAAATGTCTGCCGCAAGGTAGTATTTCGCAACGTCAGAAGATTTCTCCAGAACCTGAATCCGGTTACGCAAGGATTCACTTTCGGCAATACGCTTCTTGAGGTTGTCACAATATTTTTCATGAACATCTCCCAGTAGAATGACTTTCAGATATTCCGTATTCTTCAATGCATGGGTTTCCAGAGCAGAAACC
>CAKUMP010000177.1 GCA_934667795.1 uncultured Chthoniobacterales bacterium
TCGTCAGCATAAGGGATCACCGTATTCAAACCATCATTCCCTCCTGCCAGTTGCACAATGACTAAAATCCGTCCATCGCGTCCATCCACGCCCTGAATTAAAGAATCCGCCGCCTGTTCATCCATCGCCGCAAATGTACGCTCCAGAAATACCGGCACCGTCCACGCTGCCGCTGCCCCCAGCATGGAAGTCCTTAAAAATTGCCGCCGCGTATGCAATGTTCCACTCAACGGCTGCTCTTCAAAATGATCAAAATGACTCATGATATTTTCCTCCAATCTGTCAACAAACTTGATACTCCGGTGTACACATCATTAAATGAATCAGCCCATTCACATCCTTGTCCGAAAGGACGGCTGATTTCGAAGCAATATATTCAAAAAATGGCTCCTGCGTCCCAGGATCCAATGGACTTTGAAACAGACGAAAACCCAATTGTCGCAAAAGATCTTCAGGATTTTCCCGCATTTCTTCCGACACCAGATTGCTTGGGGCAATAAATCCTCCCGCTGAGCGTCCGCCGGGAATTCCATCTCCCAGAACCAGACTTCCTGCCTGGTTATATCTTGTCAACAAAGCAGACGTATTGATCCACGATTTGCCCCCCTCCCAGCCTTTCACATTCGGAGGAGCTAATAAAATCTGCCCCATCCGTTGCATGCCACTGAGCACAAATGGTTCCCTAGGCAAAGAAATTTCCAATTGCCGGCACGCCTGAACCAGCCATTGTACCGGGCTTTTGATCTGCTGACGTATCGCGCGCTTGCTTTGAAATTCTTCTGATAAAAATATTTCCCGCAAAAGTTTTTTAACCTGATACCCGCTCTCCTGAAACTTCCGGGCATAACGCTCCACCACTTCTTCTTCCGGGTTTTCATAAACAAAAAACTCCCACAGCTTTCTGGTAATCCAAAAGGCACATGCCGGGTGTTCCACAATCAAATCCACCGCACCATCCGCATCCCAGTTCCCTCGCTTCCCAAACATTTCCTTCTCCCCGTCATCGTAATATTTTGAGGAAAATTGATACGTCAGGTTTTTATAATTTATCCGTCCTCCGGTAAAAGCACGGGCAGCTTCCTGGATATCGTGTTCCGAATAATTGCCTTCTCCCAGGCAAAATAACTCCATCATTTCCCGGGCAAAATTTTCGTTGGGCTTTCCCTTTCGATTATTGACAGAATCCAGATACCGCATCATTGCGGGATCTTTTGTCATTTCCTTCGCCAGTTTTCGAAAGTCGCCCCCTCCTGATTTGCGGAATTTTTCCAATTGGCTCCATAACATGAAGGGTTCCCGTACTTTTTCAACACTTGTTGCGAAATGCCCATGCCAGAAAAGTGCCAGTTTTTCTCTGAAAGGAAATTGCGACCTCCGCATCCGCTGGAGCCAGTCGAAACGTAATTCCTGTATCCCGTTCTGCTGCCACATCCGGTCTTTTCGTTTCGCTTCCTCGCGCGCCACCTCGTCCAACGCTCGAAATTCTTTCTGAATTGCCTCCACATTCCGGGCATTTTGCCACCCCCCTGTACCCCCCAGCTCTTCAATAGACAACGTTTCCTCTCCCTCTCGCAAAAGCCAGTCCACCGCCGCCTCCCGACCACGCTTCCACAATTCTACCACCTCTATCGGACTCCCCCCAAAACCCGCCCGATTCAATAAATGCCCCGCCTCATACACCGTCCAAATACTGGATGTTTTAGTTGCCATCAATAGATTAAACTACTACAAACTCAAAAAGTTTCCGCAAAAAAACACCCTGGGTGCGCCGACATGTCAGGGAGTTTTCCCACCACGCGGGAAGAATTTGGAGTGCGGGGCTCTGCACCGCTTTGGTTCGAACGACGTTTGCGTTTCGCCATGCGAAGGTTATTCGTACATCCCATTCGCGATGATCCAAAACGGCGGAAACCGCCGCACTCCAAATACGCCCCTTCCGATTCGAAAAATAAGGGACAGACCCTAAAATATGCGAGTTGCTCTGGCTTGTCAGAGAGCTTTCCCACCTCGCGGGAAGAATTTGGAGTGCGGGGCTCTGCACCGCTTTGGTTCGAACGACGTTTGAGTTTCGCCATGCGAAGGTTATTCGTACATCCCATTCGTTATGATCCAAAGCGGCGGAAACCGCCGCACTCCAAATTCGCCATTCAAAACACCATGGGCGCGGCAGCGCATTAATGATCCAACGGTACGTTGGTGGCGCTCCCAGCTATCTCTGGACTACTCGATTTCTTTTGGTTCAATCAAAAACATCGGGGTTGCGTCATCGCTGGTGGTGAATTTTGGCAACACACCATCCCATTTTTCAATGGCACGGAGTTTAATCAGGTCCGGATTTCCGCGTAATGCCTCGGCTTCACGCTGGATCGAAGCAGCTCTGGCTTCAGATTCTGCGGTAATTGCGTATGCCAGTGCATCGGCCGCCAGTTCCTTTTCAGCAGCGGATGCTTCTGCCTGGGTCACGCGCTTCATTTTTTCGTTTTTTGCCTGCAGTGCTTCCTGCTCGGCTTTCACTTTCATTTCAATCGCACGATCAAATTCTGTCGAAAAATTAAAATCCGTAATAGCGACGTTGGCGATATGGACCGCATTTGCCAGATTTTTTTCTGAAAGAGTGACATCAATAAATTTTGAAATTGCTTCCTGAATACTGACTTTCACCTGTTCTCGCTGGGTCACCAATTGTTCAGCGGTAAATTTTGCGGTCACGGCTTTCACCGATTCCTGGATTGCAGGTTCAATGACCGTCGCATTTACCTTACTCAATATCCCCACCGTCTGATATGTCTGAGGCGCCACTTCTCCATTCAAAGAAAACTGAGTCGTCACGTTTGTCGTCACGATCTGCAGGTCTTTCGAAGCCGCCGTTGTATTAACCACAGAACTTGTCAGGCGGATATCTACCTGCTCGATTTTATCAATAAATGGCTTTTTTAAATGAAACCCTTCTTTCAAGGAATCTGGCTGAACCGCTCCAAGTGTCCGGATCACTCCCACATGCCCACTTTCCACTACCACAAAAGCAGACGATCCAAGAGCAATAATTCCAATCAAAATTACTACCAGTATAATAAATTTTCCGTTAATATCGACATTGGACTTATTCATGTCGCGCAAACTAACGTATCTCCCCCCTCTTGGCAAAACTTATCCGAAAAAATTGACCGGCAACTGTAGTTTTCTTCCCGTTTTGAACTACAAATGGACACGAATTATCACGAAGGACGCTTGTTCAGTTTATTTTCATTTTGGACAACCGGGATATTTTTTTAGGATTTCTCCCGAACTTCCTGATAGTAGGATTCGAGGCGACGGATCTGTGCGGAATGCTCGAAATTTTCGTGCATGCTTTTGGATGCGGCGAGGCCCATTTGTTTCCAGAGGTCCTGATTTTCAATAAGTTTCAGCATTGCTTTTCCGAGCCCTTCATAGTCCCGTTCTGGCAACAAAATCCCTGTTTCATGATTATCCACAGCCTCCGGAATCCCCCCGTGCTCGGTTGCAACCACCGGCAATCCTGTGGACATCGCTTCCAGCATCGAATTCGGAATCCCTTCCTGATTCTGGTCTGCGGTCAATTCACTAGGATGAGTGAAAATATGGGCACTCTGATAAAGGGCATTTAAATCTTCCTGATTCAAAAACCCGCGAAATTCTACGGAGTCCGCAATTCCAACCTCATGGGCAAACTGTCTTAACTCTTCATCCATCGGGCCTTCTCCCGCCAGCGTAAATCTTGCCTTCGGGAATTTATCCAACACAGCACGAAACGCGCGCATCGCTGTATGAATCCCCTTTTTGGGAATTAATCGACATGCCTGTACAATATGCCACGCACCATCTTCAGGAACGCGTCGCTCAAATAGTGGAAATTGATCCAAAGGAATTCCGGTCCGGTTCAAACGGATTTTTTCCGGGGCACACCCCAGATTCACCACCCGGTCTTTTAAAGAATAAGAACGCACCATTACCAGTGGAACCAATGACAACATCTCCGCCATCCGTTCTGCATAGCGCTCTTCCTCTTCACGAATCATGACATCCGCACCATGAAAAGAAACCACACAGGGCTTCTCCCACGCTTTTATAAAGGGAAGCAAATGGACTGCCGTATGCCCAAAATAAATATGCATCAAATCAACCGTCCGCCGGTTCAAAATACGAAACAATGTCTGAAACTCCCCCCGATAAACAATCGCCGGCGCTTTGCAAATATGCTTCAAATAATACCGACGAATGAAGTTTTTCCGCGCTTTCGGGAGCAGTTCAATATCATCAAACGGATAACGTTTCGTATTTTTCCGGTATTTTGTCAGGACAAATGTCTCAAATTCGCGCAGACCCGTCACTTGGCGGTAAATATGAAGCATTTCCGCTTTTAGAAAGGTGGTACAGTAGCTGGCAACGATCGGTTTAGACATTTTTGTGTAAGATTCTGATTTATTTCCAATAAAGAATCAACGAAACTAGCAGGAAGTGAACCACTTGGCAATCATCGTTCGATCATTTCCCAAATTCTTGTCTTTAAAGGTTCCAATCCCTCGCTCAGTCCGGCAGAAATCGGGAAAATATCGACCTTGGAAAAACGTTGTCTGAAACGAACTAAATTTTCTTCTGCCTCTTCCAGGTCCATTTTATTGGCGGCGACGACCCATTTTCTTTTCCCCAGGTCTTCATTATAGAGGCGCAATTCTTTCCGCAGGTTTTGGACATCTTCTATGGGATCTCGTCCCTCACTGCCTGCCATATCCACGACAAAAATCAGAACCTGGCACCGCATAATATGACGCAGAAAATCATGTCCCAGGCCCACATTTGCATGCGCTCCTTCGATCAACCCCGGAATATCCGCCACCGTCATCCGCTCGTATCCCTCTAATTCCACCACCCCGATATGAGGAGTCAAAGTGGTAAACGGGTAATTTGCAACCCGCGGACGCGCTGCCGAAATTCCGGAAAGCAACGTGGATTTCCCTGCATTCGGGTATCCTACCAGTCCGGCATCCGCAATTTTTCGCAATTCAAGAAGAAAAATCCCTTCCTCTCCCTCTGTCCCCTCTGTGTATTGATGTGGCGCCTGATTGGTACTGGATTTAAAATGCACATTCCCCTTTCCACCTTTCCCTCCCTGGCAAAGCACCAGACGCTGCCCTTCTGCCACCAGATCCCCTACCACTTCCAGTTCATTCAAATCCAGCTTGACCCGTTTCGGCTCGACTTGCTCCACCCATCCATCTTCATCCACCTCATATTCCGGCGGACGATTCGGACGAAATTCTTCCGACAAACGATAAATAACC
>CAKUMP010000178.1 GCA_934667795.1 uncultured Chthoniobacterales bacterium
ATAAGACGCTTCTCCTGTAATAATTTCAGGAAGGTAGCGGGAGGAAACATTGATTCGGCGGCTCGACCCTCTGTTCATTCGAAAAACCGGATAAGGATCAGGATTAATAATATCTGCTCCGTTCTGGTAATGTCGCACCCCGTTCACCGTGTTATTGGTCACCATCGTCGGACGCCAGGGATCGACGTCCCGATAAACGGCATGAACCTGCTCCAGCAGAGCCGGCTTTACCCCATTAATTTCAGGCTCGTCGGAAAGGTAATAAGCAATGACCTGAGGCTGGTCTTTATATTGTTCTGCCAATGCACGGTATTTTTCACGATCCGCTTCGGTCAGTTCATTTTTTTCACGACTTTCCTGCGATGGAGATGGGCTATTGATTCCGGAAAAAATGCCCATTTCTTTTAAATCCAATGTCCCTTGCAGGATTTCTTCCTGGGAGATCCCGCGTTCAATCACAGGAAAAAATACATTGATTTTCAAATCTTCAGGAAGGTTTTTCTTCAGATCTCTCCATCGGCCATAATGATACCCATACGCCGGAAAAGGTTTTCCATCCCGATGGACCACTCCGCGTTCATCGATCCAGATTTCCCCTTCGCGATACGGTAGTTTACGAATCGCTTCTTCCAGCGTTTTCCCGTCACCAAGTTCCACGCGCAAGGTGTAATTCCCATCCGGACACGCGGCAACTCCCGGGACTGTCACCTCCCATTGATGTTCGTCTATCTGTTTGATCTCTCCAGCAACCGGAGCAGTTTTTTCATCCTGAGAAATAAACGAAGCTTTTGGCTCAAACTTTAATGTCGGGTCCAGTTGCAGGACCTTCGCTTTGAGTGTGTCAATTTTTTGTGTGGCAAAAATTGCATTTCGATACCCAGGGACGATCATGACAAGCTGAGCATACTGGTAAAGGGGCAATTCATTTTCACGCAAAACCGCCCAGCGTGTGGCTGCATCTTTTCCGGAAGCCAGAGTATGCTGCAGTGCGCCTTCAAAAGGAAAAGGTTCATCACTTGTCAAGGTGGTAAGAACGGATTTACGGCCTCCGTCCTGAACCGTGAATTTCTGACTCTCCTGCAAGGCAGTGGATGAAGAGGCCTCGCTGTCCAGAGAGGTCGTAAAAACTACCTCTCTTGCTGCCCCCGTGTGGTTTTCCACTGTCACTTCCTGTTGCAGCACATGTTTTCCATCGCGATACAGCACCAAAGCAGGAGCCGCACTCAATTCCCACCCAAATACCGCGCGTGCAAATTCCGGCAACTGCATTTTCCCAAATCCATGCGGCTGATCCACACTCAGCGGAGAAGGCGACCAGGAAGAAATTTCTATTTCATCCCCCTCTTTCCGTGGTGCGCGGTAACGCACTACCTGCAACCGCCAGGTATCCAGTGCAGGCTGGACTTTCAATTCATGCAACGGGATCGCAATTTCCGCCGTCCAGGCATCTGACAAATGTTGAACCATCGCTTGTGTTTGTGTCTCCCAATCCGCTCGAACCAGCCCACCTTGCCCAAATTCTTTCCCGGCAACCACTCCTCGTGAAGTCACGGTGATAGAATAAAAATCCGCCTCATCGTCATTTGCCTGCAAATAAATTTCCAGACGGTCGTCGCGTCCCAACGGGGCTTTATTATGCTCCGCACTCGCAATCGTTTCTCCTGTCGGCTCCTCCAGGCGCGCTGCCAGATATAAATAGGTCCCATCCGTAGCGGCACGAAAAGCACTCCCAAAGCCAGGGACAGACAGTTTTTCCACGGAGTCATATTCATGATTCCAGCGCCCCGCATTTAAAAACCCCTTTTCCCATGGAATGGATGCATACACAGCCTTTTCGACATTCCCGTCTATTTTCACCGCTTCTTCCAGCAAGGGTAAATGAAACGTTCTTGGCGCACGGTCTGAAGCCGACTGCTCAGCCGCTTCTAATGGTAAAAAAGGTAATAGAAAACTCAAAGAAAGATAAATAGTGAATGGTTTCGTACAGTGATGGCGAAATGCCTGTGAAATAAAGGTAAGCTTTTGGGTCATAAATTTATGGGGTCATAGGTGCTATAGGCGCTGGGTGAAAATTATCTTCTGCATCATAATAGGGCATCACATAGTCGTTAAAACGGGCTTCCGCCACCGATTCAAGGTGTCCATCCAGAAAATAAAGATGGGCATGCCCATCATGCCGGGCAACCACTCCGCTTTCAGTCGCATTATCGAGTCGAAAAACCTGGGTTCTCTCTCCATCCGCATTTTTCCCTTTACCGCCACTATCCGCTAAAAGAAGAAATTGCGCAGGAGATTCCACATTCACAACGGCTACCCGATAAAGATATTCTCCCGGTCTCAGATCACTGGAACGCACCCCTTGCGGATCAAATACGTTAATTCCATAAGTGCTCCAGTACCAGTTCACATGATCTATCGCAAAAGCGACAGGTGCAGAAGGACAACGCAAATGCTCCCTCTCTTTTTGATTTATTTCTATCGCAATCCTTCTCCCCCACATTTTAACTTCCGGCGCTCCCCTGGCAAACACTTCCAGTACCTGGTCATTTTCCCCAATCAACATCAATACCTCCTGCCCTGCCTGACGTAAATGCGCAACACAACGCGCTTTCTCCGCATTCGCCCGCCCACCTCTCATCACTGAAAACCCCAATGCCATCAAAACACTCACGATCAACACCACCACCATCAATTCCACTAACGAAAACGCTGCCACACCATACCGGATTCTAGAGAAAGAAAATTTCATTCTTGATCAAATGTATATTCAAATGTATAGCTTATGCAAGATAAAAATAAATCTCTGTATTTTTGTATATGCAAGTGATTCATTTTTCGTATCTTAAGAAAAACGGGATTCATTTTTTATGAAAAAACCTCCGAAGCACAAATCGCGTTATAAGCAGATAGCGGAAGCTATTTTTAAAGCATTTGAAGAAAACGGGAATCGACTTGATAAAACGCAAGTGGAATTGGCGGCTGAGTTTGGAGTGACACGGCTGACAATCCGGCGTGCGCTGGACTGGCTGGAAATGGAAGGGAAGCTATCACGGCTTTCAGGGCGACCTTATTTGCCCGCCTCTTCCAAAAAGAAGAAAAAGATCATTGGGTTTCCTGTGTGGGCGGACTCTTTGCTTTCGTTAGATATTTTAATGATGGAACAGCGTCTCATGTTGGCACGCTCTGTTCATCTGGAATTAGCGCAATTAGGGCACCAGTTGGATCTGCAATGTGTGGGGTCTGCGCGTCATCCGAATCTTTCAAAAATTGCGGCATTATGTCAGAAATGGGATGGGCTTATTCTTGAGCCGCGAGAAGGAGAAACGCAATTTGCATCCGATCATCCATTTTCTCCCTTGATGGATCGTGCTGCCATTTTTGGTTTCCTTCAGAACCAGCAATACAACTGTGTGATGCCAGATTATTACGGAGCAGTGCAACTTGCGGTTGATGAGTGCGCGCGTCTGGGGGCACGACGTATTCTTTATACAGGACGGGCAGAGGAAACGATCCCTCATCTTTTTGTACGTCTAGCTTCTGCCGAAACAGCAGTGGATCGTCATCGCGATATGGAACTTCTTTTTGCCAATGGGGGATTACACGCATTGGAAACATTCAGTAGCGTAAAGCGGTTTTTAATAGAAGGTGGGCAATGTGATGTCATTCTTGCGGAATCAAGTTATGCGACGCTCGGCACCCTCAGGGCTTTAATGGACTTACGCATTGCGGTTCCTGATCAGATCAGCCTGATCGGCCTTAGCATAAGTGCCTTTATGCCGTATCTTTCTCCGAAACCAACCGTCATTACAGGAGGACGTCATCAATTTGCCGCTGCCATTTCCAAAATGGCATTGATCCTCTCTAACCCGAACGCAAAACCGATTCCAAACATTCTTGTTCCCACCCATCTTATTGCAGGAGAAACGACGGGGCATCGTCAATCGCAAGCATCATCCAGCGCATCACTCCTTTCAGAAAAATTCCAGGAACAGTCCTTTCAATAAATTTCTCATCCTTTCAAGCAGGAGAAGTTTGACGCCTGTCTGTGTTGCTGATAATGGGAGCAGATGAGGATAGCCATTTTATCAAGAATTACTCGATTATACAGCACGCGACGCCTGCGCGAGGCGGCTCGCAGTCGTGGGCATCAGGTGGACGTTCTGGATACTTTGGGCTTCTCTATCCATGTAGAACCGGGGCATCCTGAACTTTCTTACCGGGGAAAACGTTTAAAAAAATATGATGCAATTATCCCACGCATCAGCCCGGGGATCACGTATTATGGTCTGGCAGTTTTGCGTCAGTTTGAACAAATGGGCGTCTATAAACTCAACCCTGCAGCCGCAATCGCACGCTCCCGAGACAAACTCCAGGCGATGCAGATCTTGAGCCGACACCGGATTGGCATGCCTCGCACCGCGTTTGTATGTCGCAAAGAAGATGTTCTTCCGGCAATTGAAGAAGTCGGCGGAGCGCCTGTTATTATTAAACTGCTGGAAGGCACCCAGGGCGTGGGCGTCATTCTCGCGGAAAATGTCAAAGTCGCCCAGGCCATTATCGAAACCCTCCAAAGCACGCGCCAGCATGTCCTGATTCAAAAATTTGTGAAGGAAAGCAAAGGAATAGATGTGCGCGCATTTGTGGTGGGGAATCGAGTGGTGGCTGCGATGCGGCGCCGATCGGATTCGGACGATTTCCGCAGTAACATTCATTTGGGAGGAACCGGTGAAGCCATTCAGCTCGATCCGGAATATGAAAAAGCAGCCATCCGTGCCGCACAAATTCTGGGTCTGCGCATGGCCGGTGTCGATATGCTGGAAACGCATGATGGCCCGCAGGTTCTTGAAGTCAATTCTTCTCCGGGACTCGAAGGAATCGAAAATGCAACCGGAATCGATATCGCTTCTGCCATTATCGAAGAAATTGAAAAGCACGTTCTCTTTCCGGAAATCGATTTACGTGAACGTCTCGCCCTAAGTGCCGGACACGGAATCGTGGAGCTTACGATTCATCAAGTCGATGAATTTGTGGATCGCTCATTAGCGGAAATCAATCTTTTTGCCAAACGTATCCGTGTCCTGACGATCCTGCGCGGCAATGACACCATCCCCAATCCTACCGCAGAAACCATTATTCGCAACGGCGACACACTTGTCTGTTTCGGCGACCTTCTTGAGCTCCGAAACCTCATCCCCTCCCGCCTCCCCGGGAAAAAACTACGCAAAAAAAAGAGTCCTGCAAGGCGTTAACCTTGTCAGGACTCATAAAACTGGCGGTGACCTACTCTCGCACAACCTA
>CAKUMP010000179.1 GCA_934667795.1 uncultured Chthoniobacterales bacterium
ATTTTATAAATCAAAGGTCAGTTATAAGCGGAAAAGTAAATGTATAAATCCCGCTACTGCGCTTATACCAAACGTTGTGGGCCAGTAGAATTATCCAAATTTTTTCGTGCCAAATAAATGTTTAAAAAGTACTTCGGCAGATCTGCTGAAATGAAACACGGTTTTTGGGCTGTGGAATCTCAAAATCCTATCAAACGCAAGTGTTTTTTTGCTGACGATAGTTGAAACATTAGGTGGATGAAAATATTTTTCGCAGGTGTTCTTTTGCGAAATCCAGGTCGGGGATTTTGAGATTCCGACCTACGTAGTTTTTCATTTGCCAACGACAGTAGGATGATTAGGTGGATGGATATTTTTTACGCAAGTGTTTATTTGCGAAAAATCAAAAACCGTGTTTCCGGCAAATCCCGAGCGTCGGTTTTTATTTGCAAACGTCTGTACATCCTGGAACCGGCCCACAACACGAGTCTATACCCAATGTCGGCAAAGTGCAAAACTCCAGATTAATTTCATATATTTAACGTCCGTGCCGTGAGCAAGCTTTGGGAAATTATCCCGCCACTGGGCATAGACCAAACGTTGTATGCTATGTAGTAACGAAGTGAGATAAGATGATACCAATTGACCGCACTGAAATAGAGGCATGGGGTAGGCAATTTGATGCCAAAGGAAACTTTCCTAAGCTGATCGCCAAATTGATCAGGGAAACCACCCCAAAAAGCACGATACTTCAAGTTCCATCAGGCAGTGCTGTGAATATGGGTGGATGGGATGGCATTGTTCGTTGTGAAGAAGATACGGGTTATGTGCCTGCTGGAATTTCATTGTGGGAGATTGGAACAAATGGCAACTCAACAAAAGCAAATGCCGATTACACAAAAAGAAGTGGAGATAGTCTTGGTTTCAATAAAAGTGAAGCTTGCTTTGTGTTTATCACAACCAACGTGTGGGAAAATAAGACCAATTGGGCAAATGAAAAGAAAGAAGAAGGTATATGGAGAGATGTAAAAGCGTATGATTCTGTGGACATTGCTGAATGGCTTGAAAACGCGCAAATCTCCTGTAGGTGGTTTTCCATCTTAACCAAAGACCACCCATATGATGGCATTTATAATGCTGAGGAATATTGGAAAATGCTTTCCATGGGACCAAAAGGTCAGTTGGTTCCAAAAATTGTTACCGCAGGCAGAGAACCACAAAGCAAAGCTTTACTTGAATTTTTAATGGGTGTTCCTGCTGTGAAAGCTGTAAAAGGATCAACCAAAGAGGAAGCAATTGCATTCATTATTGCTTCCGCAATGTTGTATGACAATCACCCAAAGGAGCTTTTCTTTTCGCGTAGTGTTGTCGTTCATGACGAACACAAATTTCACGGGTTGAGAATTAATAAGAATGCCATCAATCTTATCGCGAAACTTGATGTTACAGGTCAACTCTATGTTGCTGCCCATGACAATGGCCATCATGTTTTGGTACCCTTAGGGCCGGATGACAGCTTCGGTTCTCAGGATATTATTGACCTGCCGAGAATTGATAGAGATGGACAGGTTGCGGCATTACAGGAAATGGGCTTGTCGCGAGAAGAAGCACATAAATATTCCAAAGAAGCAGGTAGGGATTACACTATCCTGAAAGGATTGTTAGGATTTGCAACCGACGAAAGTAAATGGAAGTACCAGGAAAAAGTAGTTGAAATCATACCCGCTCTTTTAATTGGTCGTTGGGATGAATCCAGAGAAGGAGATCGAAAAGTAATAACACAACTCTCAGGAGAAAGCTATGAGGTTTATTCTGAAAAGCTCTATAAATGGCTGGAAGTTGAATCCCCGCCATTGATTAAAATTGGAAGTTCCTGGCGTCTCACCTCTCCGCTGGATGCCTGGACAAATCTGTCCAACCATCTTTCAGCAAAGGATTTTGAAAATCTTAAAACCTGTTTCCTTGAAGTAATGAAAGAAATAAACCCCGTGTTTGAATTGGAGCCAGAACACCGCATGATGGCTTCTTTCAGGGGTAAAGAAGCCCTTTGCTCACCATGGTGCCGGGAAGGGCTGACACAATCACTGATCCTTATCGGGTTACACGGAGACAAACTGAAGTTTCAGCATAGCTTTCACGCCCAGAAATGGGTAGATGGGATTATCAGGGAGCTTTTGTATGAAGCCCCCGGTGATTTATGGGCTTCCAGAAATCACGAAATGCCCTTAATTGCTGAAGCATCTCCTGAAAGTTTTTTTGAGTCGGCTTATCACTCTTTGTCCTTGGATGATAAGCCCATTATGGATATGTTCATAGAAGAGGATGGCTTCATTTCACCTTCCAGCCATCATACAGGGTTACTTTGGGCTCTGGAAGCATTGGCATGGACAGAAGAATATGTATTTGATGCTTCCATATTGCTGGCAAAGCTGGCCGCCTTAGACCCGGGAGGCACATTGTCAAACCGCCCGTTGAACAGCCTCAGGGAAATATACAAACCCTGGCATTATCAGACCCTGGCGTCCTTTGAAGATCGTATGAAAATTTTGGAGCAGATCATCAAGAAAGAATACGAAACCGGTTGGGGCTTGTTAAGCGGGATGATTCCAAACGGTATAGGATCAGCAGCCTTTCCCACACACAAGATGCGCTGGCGGCTATTTGAACGGAGCTTTGAACAACGTTATACATATCAGGAAATCTTTGAAACACATTCTCGTGTTCTGCAACTGCTTATTGAACATTTCGATTATTCTGAGGAGAAGCTAATTGACTTGTTGAAAAAGTCTGAATCAAAACAAATTCAACATAACGACCGGGAAAAAGTGCTGTCATTCATTGAATCCAGCCTTGAGAAGATCGAGATTACAGATCATTCCGCCTGGCACGCCCTCAGAGGGACTTTATCCCACCACCACTCCCACCCGGACGCCCAGTGGGCACTACCGGAAGAAATATTAAAGAGGTATGAGGCCATCTATAAAAAATTAGAGCCATCCGATTCAGTGGAGCGTGTAATATGGATGTTCAATGACCATTGGCCCAGTTTCCCTGAAGGTATAGAAAGAAAGGAGCTATCCTACCAAGACCAGGAAAAGTTGGTTTTAGAAAGAAGACTCGAAGGGCTAAAGTCCATTTATCAGGAGTTTGGATTCAAAAAAATAAAAGAGTTAGCGAGAGTCGTTAAAGAAACATGGATATATGGCGACACACTGGCTTATGTGATTGATAATGAAGAAAAAGTTCTTGCATTGTGTAAATATCTGAAAGCAGAGGAAGCACCTATTCAGAATTTCATTCAGCGGTTTATTTTTAGAAAGTCAATTATCAATGGCATTGCTTGGGTATTTGAGTTGTATGAAAAACTGAAAACATCCAAATATTCAGATGAACAGTTAGCCAGAATGTTCTACCAGGTTGAGCAGGCAAAAAAGGTCTGGGAGTTTCTCAGTACTACAAGTGAGGAAACACAAATCAATTACTGGAAAAATATCTACCCCAATTTCTGGGGAGTGCCTGAGGATGATTTCATTTTCGGAGTCAACAAGCTCATGAAGGTAAACAGGTTCATCAGCGCATTGGATATTACATATCATGAACCCAAGAAACTCCCCAGTGAAAAACTGGTTGAAGTATTGGAAAAAGCCGGAACACAAAAGTCGGATGAGGATAGGAGATTTGACAGTTATCATGCCACCCGGATTATTGAGGAACTCAAAACAAGGGAGGACATTGAAAGATCAACCCTGTTGCGTTTGGAATGGCTGTACCTTCCATTTTTAGCATCATACGGCTCTGGTCACAAACCCAAAGTACTACATGAAGAATTGGCAAACAGTCCGGAGTTCTTTATTGAAGTTTTAAAATGGGTGTATAAATCGGATAAAGAAGAAGCAGAGGAGGAAGATATTTCGGATGAAGTAAAACGGAATAGGGCACATAATGCGTTTCAACTATTCAATTCATGGAAATCCATACCTGGCGTGAATGAAGAGGAAAAAATTGATGAAGATTTTCTTTGGGATTGGATTAAAAGGGCAAGGGGTTTAGCCGAGGAATCAGGAAGGCTAACAGTTGCCGATTTACAAATTGGCAAAGTGTTGGCTGAATACCCAGAAAAACAAGAGCCCTGGCCACCGGTAGAAATCTGCAAGGTGATCGAAACCATCAATACGGACAATCTTAAAAGTGGCTTTTCATCAGCCACATTTAACAAAAGAGGATCTTCATCAAGAGGTGTTTTTGATGGCGGTGATATTGAAAGAGGCCATGCCGAATACTTTCACAGGCAAGCTGCAGCAATCAAGTATGAATTTCCAGAAACAGCAAAAATATTAACCGGCTTAGCCAGAGGGTATGAAGAAGATGCCAAACGCATGGATGAGAGTGCGGAGCGGGACAAACTTGATCATTGAATAAACACAGCATACAACATTGTATAAGAGCAATATCGGGTGAAGTGGTAAAATCATGGTCTGTGCATTTACTAAACTTTTGTAGTGTGGCGGACAGGTAATCGCCTTGAATTCCGCTACTGCTCTTATACTTGACCGTTAGCAAACATATAAGCCAAAAATGCGTAAAATCCATTTAATTTTAATTTTGACATTGACTTTAAGTTGTTCTCAAAAACAAACGGACAATCGGATTACGAAATTTGAAAATGTACTCGGAGAACGACAAACAAAAGCTTTGAATTCACTCGTGTTTGACTTTGAAAAGAATTTAAGCAAAATCTATCCAGATTTAACAATTGAGGAAGGTTACAATAAATATTTAATTGACTTAATATCTGACTCAACAACGAATTGGCAAAAATTTGATTTTCAATCAGACAAAACAAATAAGGAATTTCACCAAAGTGGATTATACGACGAAGTTTATGAATACAGTTATTCTCACGAACTTGATTCAAATGATTCAACTAAAATATTAGACGTCAACCAAATTGGAACATATATGCGGGCTCTTTATGCAATTAAAGATTCAGATTCATTAATCAAAGAATACTGGTATAAACGAGAAGGTGCAGGACTGATACAAAATGAATTAATTGTGGATGGAATTTTAAGCTCAAAACCAAATTTCGATGATTATTTCCATAAAAGAATCGTAGTCGTTGAATTTAGCTTCTAATAAAAATACGTTTGCTAACACCGTGTAAAAATAATTGCTTGGTGCTCGCCTACTTGGAAAATCCTGCGGATTTTCCACAGGCTCGGTCAATGTTTACTATTTTAGGTGCTTGCCACCGCAACTATTCTTACACATAAACGTTGTACCACATTATGAAAAAAATTTCCGCAATAATAATTTT
>CAKUMP010000180.1 GCA_934667795.1 uncultured Chthoniobacterales bacterium
ACAATGGCAGGACAGCGGCAAGGAATGGGAGGAATTTGTAACCGATGCCGGAACGGAAATGCTGCGCGATCTTTACAATGCGGTCAAGGAAGGGATGGGTGACAAGCCAATGCCGGAAATTGGCCTTTATGGTGCTTACGCAGCACAGGCACACCCTACCGACGGGCTGTTTCAATGGTCTAAAATCTATCCTGATTACATTACCATTTCCATGCCCAGTCTTTATGTACAAGGCCGTGTGGCAGATGTTTCTTCCCGTATCAAAAACGACTATCCACTCGTACAGGAAAATATCATCCCCTGGTTGACTGCAGCAACTTATGGTGCGGTCGCACCTGCTTCTATCGAAAGCATGATTCTCGAAACCCTCCTGAATGGCGCTCAGGGCGTGACTTATTATCAATATGCCGATTTCGATCCTCTGCATTTGTATTACCAGACTCGCGCACTGGCCACTTTAGGAAAATTTCCTGACCTGCTCCAGACTGGTGCTCCCAAAGACGCGTCATGGAAAGGCGATAATCCAGCTCTTACTTACACATGCTTCGCTTCCGATTCCGAAGCACTTATCCTGATCGGGAACTATTCCCGCACCAGCGATAACCAAACGGCAATCCCATCCATTTTCTCCGATGCAACCACCACGGAAATCAAGGAAGGAAATATTCTATCCTCCCCCACAGCTAACGATGCAAAAATAGAAGTGCCTCCCGGCGAATTTATCCTCTTGCACCAGAAACGCTCCGATTCATGAAAAATTGTTCCCCCCATTTCCGAAATTCCGCATTTACCTTGATTGAATTACTGGCGGTGATGGCCATCCTCATCATCCTGTCTATTCTTTCTTATTCCGGACTGCAATGGATGACCGCCCAGAGCCGCGCTACAAGCTGCATTAACAATCTGCGGCAGGTCTCTGGTTTAATGATCAACTACCTCGCGGATCATCGTCAGGTTTACCCCCTTTCGGTCTGGAAAGATACACCGGAAAGTTCTAACAAATTCTGGGCAGATGCGATTGTGAATCATTCCGGCGATCGCAAGAACCTGGAAGCATTTATTTGTCCTGGAGTGAAACGCTCTAACATTGCCCCGGACCTTCGCGATCTCAAGGGAGCAACTGCGTACGTGTCGTATGGGATCAATCGCTATGGCGTTTCTCCGACACAATCCGAAACCCCATGGCTCCATCCCGCCGTTCAAACCGTTATTGAGCATCCATCCAAATTACTCCTCCTGGTTGAAATGGAAGCAGCGAATCAACCCTGGGATGGCTGGTATTGGGCGCATTATTCTATTTACGAAACAGAAAGTAATATAAAAAATATTACTGACCGTCACAAAACCATGAATGCACTCTTCTGTGATGGACATGTGGAAACCATCGATGTCGCAACTCTGATCGCACAACCCATTACTAATTACCCCTGGGGAACGTATAAATATACTTTATACCAGTAATCTCCTCTCGCTTTCCTTTCACACTATATGAATCCCTTATTGCTGCATATCAATTATTTTGAACAAGGCCAATCCCTGGAAGACGCTTGCCGCATAGCCACACAACTCGGCGCAGATGGAATCGAATTCCGAAAACATCCTAACCCCAAGTTGTTTCAAGGAAATGAAGAACAATATCTTGATGCTCTCTCTCGCGCTCTCGATGCTTTCCCACTAAATTCCGTCAGCTTCGGTACCCCGGGCGTCAATCTTATGCTCACCGATAAAAAAGCCAGAACCACTGAACTCGAAAAGGCAAAACATTTTTATCGAATCGCTTCAAAAAGGTTTCCGGTACACTCGGTGAATTTGCAAACGGGGGTATTAATGAATCCCTCAGCGGCAGTCCCTGGAGCAGCTTATGCGTTACATGGTTCTGCATCAGCCTGGGACAAATTATGGGATCAAGCAGCAGAAGGGCTTCGTGAACTTGGTGCGTTTGGAGAAGAGATCGGAATTCAATTTGCGCTGGAAACGCACCCCTGTTACCTCCATGACACCCTGGAGTCCTGTCAACGGCTTATGGAAATGGTGAAGCATCCGGCGATAGGAATTCTTTGGGATCACACCAATTTGCTTCTTTTTCCGAACCCGCCGACTGTTGCAGAATCATTTGAAGCAATTCGTAACAGACTGGCTTCTGTGCATCTGAAAAATTTTGTCCTGCACCCCAAAGATGGATCATTTGTAGTGGGGGCATTGAGTGATGGAATAGTAAACGTCCGTGAACAAATGCGCCTGTTAGCGAAACATTCCTACACGGGGCCGATTTGTCTGGAATCTCCACGTTCCGGCGATCGTGAATGGTTTGCGGCCGGTGACCTGGAATATTTGCGTCATCTGCAAACCTCCTGTTTTTAGAATGTTCTTTTCATTGATTGATTTTTAATTTTCTTTAACCATTCTGTTGATATGTCCCTTACCAAGCTTCCGTATGGAGAGCCACAACCTGCGCTTCCGATTCCGCATTTTCCCACACGTTTCCAGGCATTTATCTGGCGTAACTGGGGATTGCTTCCAATCGAAAAACTTGCACGTGTTTTACGCACCTCTGTGCAGTCAGTCCTGAGTTCGGCGCTGGAATTAGGTTTACCTGAATGGAAAAAAAATCCTCAGGAGCCCTGGCTGGAGCGAGGGTTTATCACAATCATCCGTGCTAACTGGCATCTCCTGCCCTATGAGCAGCTCCTGGAACTTCTCGGATGGGACGAACAAAAGCTCGCCACCTGCCTCAAGGAAGATGATTTTCTCTGGCATAAACTAGGAAATAAAAAACCTGTCTGCGATCCAATCATCTGGCACCCGCTTTCTCCACAGGAACAGGAAGAAACAACGCATATTCGGACAAGTATCACTTGCCATTTTCCTGACATCCAGCAGGCACCTCCGGCAGCCCCATTCGACTTTCTGGGGACACATCCTCATTGCCCGTTAAGCAACGTAGATTCCGACTTTGATTTACGCCTCGCCTATTCTTTTTCTGCCCTCTATGGCGACCCACTGCTGGATGCACCGGAATCTTTATATCCGGAAGAAGAATTAGCAGCAATGAAATCCTGGGGGATTAATGCGATCTGGTTCCAGGTCATTTTGTATCAATTACACCCATGGAAATACGCATCGGAAATTTCGCATGGCTGGGAAACCCGAATGCAAAACCTCGCAGAACTTGCAAAACGCGCGCGCAGACACGGTATTTCGATTTATCTTTATCTCAACGAGCCACGCTGTCTTTCTACCGCATTATTTGAAAAATTCCCTGACTTTCGAGGGGTAGAATATCCCCGTGACAAGTACACCAATTTATGTACGACCCATCCTGAAGTGCGGGAATATCTGAAAGAAGCATCTGCGGAAGTCTTCCGAAAAATTCCTGAACTGGGTGGCTGTTTTCTGATCACGATGTCCGAAAATCCTACGCACTGTCATTCTCATAAACGTGGCGAGGAATGTCCACGTTGCGCGACGCGAAAGCCGGAAGCAGTCATGACCGAAGTGGTGCATTGCCTGGAAGAAGGGATTCATGCGGGCAATCCGGCAGCACGCATTCTGGTGTATGCCTGGGCCTGGCATTATTATGATTGGGGATTACAAGCGGTAGAACTTTTACCGCCAGGCGTAGAACTTCTTTGTGTCAGCGAAATTGATCAGGATATCCAGATCGGCGGAATTCCTGAAAAAGTCTGGGAATATTCCATTTCTCAACCCGGGCCGGGCGAGTGGGCAAAAGCGATGTGGAGACAAGCCAAAAAGCAAAACCTCCCGACCCATGCCAAGATCCAGATCAACACCACCTGGGAATGCGGTGCAGTTCCTTATATCCCTGCAGTCGATTTAGTCCACGAACATTTAACAAAATTAAAAAAAGAAGGAGTCGATGGCATCATGCTCGGATGGACCCTGGGGGGATATCTTGGAGGAAACCTGGGATTACTGGGAACGACGCCTCCCCAGTTGGCAGAGACACTTGCTGGAAAAAAACATGCTACGACTCTTCTGGAAGCATGGCAACATTTTTCTTCTGCTTTCCGCCAGTTTCCCTTCACGGTTGCAGCACTTTATCGCTCCCCGGTACAAACCGGAGCAGCTAACCTTTTATATAAAACTCCTACAGAATGGGCATCCGCAATGGTCTGTTTCGCCTACGATGATCTCGACCGATGGCGCGGAAGTTATCCTGAAGAAATCTTCGAAAACCAATTTCGCAACATGACTCAAAAATGGTACGAGGGCGTGAAATGTCTGGAATCCATTGGAGCTCCGGTTGCAGAGCAGCTCTCGGTTGCGCGTGCGCTGTATTGTCATTTCCAAAGCGTCACCTCACAGATTTCTTTTATTCGCAATCGAGATACGAAGAACACAGAATTGCTTCAAACATTGCTTGATACAGAAATCGATACCGCAAAATCACTTTACCATTTGGTACAAAATGATTCCCGTATCGGTTACGAACCCAGCAATCATTATTTTTATACCGCAAACGACCTGATGGAAAAAGTCCTCTGCTGCGAATGGTTAAAGAAAATAAAATGACCTATCTCACACGAAGGCATTTTAAAAATAGGGTAATGCGGAGAAGAGTAGGTAGTACACGCTGGAAGAAATATCTCACACGAAGCCTCAAAGACACGAAGAAGAATATCCAGGTTTTTATAAATTTCCTTTGCGTGAGCCCTATCTCAAAAGGGCGATATGTCGCACTCATCCCGACTGGGGCGAACGCAATTCGCCCCTACGTGGTCCGAATGGATTTCGCATTAAAACCCTTAAAACTCTTCTGTGTATTCTGTGGTTAAAAAAACAGGCATTCTGTGGTTAAAAAACCGACATTCCGTGTATTCATTTACGGAATTGTAATTTCCCGTCGCTTTCCAGGACTTCTATCGTATCCCCATCCGAAAATTTTCCTTCGAGCATTTCCAGACTTAATGGATCCAGCAAAAACCTTTGGATGGCGCGCTTCAATGGGCGTGCCCCATACACTGGATCATACCCTTCGTGCGAAATCAAATCTCGTGCGCCGTCAGAAATCACCAGTTTCATCCGTTTGCTTTCCAGACGTTTTTGCAGACGCGCCAATTGGGTATCCACAATGCGATGCAGTTCTTTATCGCTCAGGCGATGGAATACAATGACTTCATCCACACGGTTTAAAAATTCCGGTCGGAAGTGTTGACGCAGTGCATCCATCACTTTCCCCTCGCGCTGCTCTTCATTTTCTTCCTCCAGGATAAACTGACTTCCAATATTACTGGTCATAATAATGACCGTATTTCGGAAATCCACCGTTCTCCCC
>CAKUMP010000181.1 GCA_934667795.1 uncultured Chthoniobacterales bacterium
GATATGCGTCATTTGCTCGATCGGAGCACGATTTCACATGCTATTATTGGACTGGTCTATGTAGAAGATTTTCGCGCAGACCCGACCTGGAGCATGGAAGAGGATGCTGCACATTAAACAGAAACACCCATTTTTGAAATACATCAAAATGTCCTGAAAGACAGTTTTCGTCCACTAAATCCAACATTAAAACAAAGGAAATTATGTCCATAAATTACTCAGACGCTCGGGATGCCTACGCAGAGTTAGGGATCGATACAGAAGTTGCACTGGAACGATTGGCAGCCACCCCGGTTTCCATGCATTGCTGGCAGGGAGATGATGTGGGTGGGTTTGAAACGCCGGATGCAACGCTGACCGGAAGTGGACTCCAGGCAACCGGGAATTATCCCGGCAAGGCAAGAAGCGTCGCAGAATTACGCCAGGATTTCGAAAAAGCCATTTCTCTTATCCCCGGGAAAAAACGTCTGAACCTGCACGCAATTTATGGAGAGTTTGGGGAGGGTAAGGTGGATCGCGATGCGGTGGAATATAAACATTTCAGCGGATGGGTCGAGTGGGCGGCAAAAAATTCGCTGGGCATGGACTTCAACCCGACTTGTTTTGCACATCCATTAGCCGACTCCGGATTTACGCTGGCGCATCAGGACAAAAATGTCCGGGACTTCTGGATCGAACATTGCAGGCGGTGCCGCGAGATTGGACTTGAGATCGGACAAAAATTGGGTAATACCTGCGTGACGAATATCTGGATTCCGGATGGGTATAAAGATATTCCGATCGACCGCAGGTCCCCCAGAGAGCGACTGGCAGCCTCCCTGGATGAAATTTTTTTCAAACCGTTAGATAAAACATACAATCTGGATTGCGTAGAAAGTAAATTATTCGGGATTGGCTCGGAAGCGTATGTGGTGGGGTCGCATGAATTTTATTTCGGGTATGCGGTGAAAAAGCAGATCATGGTATGCCTGGATAGCGGGCATTTTCATCCGACGGAAGGCCTGGAAGACAAGATCAGTTCGGTCCTGCAGTTTTTACCCAGAATTCTTTTGCATGTGAGCCGGGGCGTGCGCTGGGATAGCGATCATGTGGTTTTATTTGATGATGCCACACGCGCCATCATGCAGGGAATTGTGCGAGGAAATTTCCTGGAATCCACACATATCGGGCTGGATTATTTTGATGCCTCAATCAACCGGATTGCTGCCTGGGTGATCGGGATGCGCAATACACAGAAGAGCCTCCTTTTTGCTTTGCTGGAGCCGATAGAAAAATTACAGGAACTGGAAGCATCTGGCGATTTCTCTTCCCGACTGGCACTGCTGGAAGAATACAAAACCGCTCCGTTTTCAGTCATCTGGGATGAATTCTGTACTCGCCAATCCGTGCCCCTGCGCGATCAATGGCTCACAGAGGTCAAGACATACGAAAACGATGTCCTGGCCGCGCGCATGTAGAAAATAAACAGGCTATTTTCGGAACAGGCGAAAGATAAAAAGAATCACCAGTGCACCGAGAATCGCTAGACCAAGCGAGCGAAAGTCAAATCCGTCAATCGTCCCCCATCCTAACTGGGTGCCAATCCAGCCACCCAAAAAGGCACCAATCACACCCAATAGAATAGTGACGATGCAACCACCGGGATCTTTTCCCGGCATAATGAATTTCGCAAGAGCTCCAGCTATAAGCCCAAATAATATCCAGGTGAGTAATCCCATAAGTTTATTCTATACTTCTTTTGCGTAAAAAACAATGGAGAAAGGGAATTTTCTTGAAATACATGCTGGGAGCGCTGACGTCCCCGTCGGCTAATGTATCGTTGGATCATTTAAATAAATACTGCACTGTATCCTTACTTTCCGAATGGAATGGGGCGTATTTGGAGTGCGGCGGTTTCCGCCGCTTTGGATCATAGCGAATGGGATGTACGAACAACCTTCGTATGGCGAAACTCAAACGTCGTTCGAACCAAAGCGGTGCAGAGCCCCGCACTCCAAATTCTTCCCGTGTGGTGGGAAAAATTTTGGAAGAAGCTGGAAGGTTCCCGATGAAGTATGGTATGCAGGAAAAAACGGAAAGGAAATAGATGGAGCGAATTAAAGAACGATTGCGGACGGGGCAGGAGACGACCTGGATTTTTTATGGAGGCAGTAGTTGTCAGGGGGCGTTTCATACGCATGGATGGCGGGATTATGGGGAAATTTTTGAAGAACGTGTCCGGTTTGAACTGCATCGTCCTTTGGATGTGATGATCAATAATGCGTTCAGCGGGAATACAACCCGGGATCTATTGAGTTCATTTGGGCGTCGTATCGAACAGTTTAAACCGGATGTGGTTTTTCTGATGGTGGGGCTGAATGATTGCAACCCGGAACGAGAGGTGAGCTTACAGGAGTTTGAAACGAATCTGCAGGAATTACAGCGACGCATTGCTTCCTGGGGAGGCCTGATGGTCGTCCAAACCGCGCAACCGATTGCCCCAGGCGGAAGCCCTGCGCGTGAACAGACATTTGATGCGTATATGGACATCTTGCGCAAGGTGGCAAAAGAAACAAACTCTCCTCTGATCGATCACACCGATATCTGGCGCCGCTATGCAAAACAACCTGCTTACTGGATGAGCGATGCGCTGCACCCAAATCAGTACGGACACCTTTTCTTCGCCCACACCCTTTTCCGGGCATTGGGGATTTTCGACCCCGATACATCTGCAGTCTGCCGCCACCTGGTCCCCGCACGCGCAGGCCTGAATGCAGAACTGGAGAATTTGTATTAATTTGCGTCAATCTGCGGATAAAAATACCAAGAGATGGACAGAAACAGGCTAAAGTCACGAAGTTGCAAGTGTCGCTGCGCGAGACTTGAGATTCTCGATTTCCCCGGTGAGGGCAAAGCGATTGACTGCGCTCAAGTACGCGCGGGCGCTGGCTTCGATGACATCCGTACTGGCCCCTTTTCCGGTGATGAGGTCTCCGTTGCCGAAATCCACTTTGATGGTGACTTCGCCCAAAGCATCTTTCCCCTGCGTGACGGCCTCGACCTGGTATTGGACGAGGTGTCCGGATTGGTTGAGGATACGGTCAATGGCTTTCATGGCAGCATCAACTGCACCATTCCCCGGACTGGAATCCTGAAAGGATTCGGCCCCACGCTTGAGACGGATGGTCGCGGTCGGAATCGTGGTAGATCCACTGGCAACATGGATGTAATCCAATGTGTACGCTTCCGCAGACGCAAGCAATGAGTCGTCCACTAAAACCGCCAAGTCATCATCGTAAACAAATTTTTTCCGATCTCCGATTTCTTTAAACCGGGTGAAAACACTTTTGATTTCATCATCGGACAATTTATATCCAAGCTGTTCCAGACGTTTCACCATCGCATGACGCCCGCTGTGTTTGGTGAGCGGGAGTTCTGTGTCGCCCCAGCCGATTTCGCGAGGATCCATGATCTCATAGGTATCACGATTTTTCAAAATCCCATCCTGATGGATGCCGGAGGAGTGCGCAAAAGCATTTTCCCCGACAATCGCTTTGGACCGCTGCACATGTAACCCACTCATCCGACTGACCAAACGCGAGGTCTTGACGATTTCATTCGTCACAACCGTGGTATGGACGTCTTCAAAAAAGTCAGGTCTGGTTTTGATCGCCATGATGACTTCTTCAAGCGCAGCATTTCCCGCACGTTCCCCAATCCCGTTGATGGTCCCTTCGACCTGACGCGCTCCCGCTTTAATGGCAGCAAGGGAGTTAGCCACCGCTAAACCAAGATCGTTATGGCAATGCACGCTGATGATGGCGTCATCAATGTTACGGACGTTGGAACGCAAGTAGGTGATGATGTTAGCATATTGTTCAGGCACGGCATACCCGACGGTGTCCGGGATATTGACCGTGGTCGCACCGGCTTCAATGGCTGCTTCCACGACTTGTGCGAGGAATTCCGGCTCGGTACGCGAGGCGTCTTCAGGCGAAAACTCCACGTCCTTGACCATGGATTTTGCCCGACGCACCCCCTCGACGGCCAAATGAATGATTTCTTCGTTCGCTTTCTTCAGTTTGAAATCACGATGGATTTTGGAGGTGGCAAGAAAAACATGGATGCGTCCACGCTCACCCGCTGGTTTGACTGCCGCTCCCGCAGCATCAATGTCCTGAAAGGTACAACGCGCAAGCCCGGCGATGATCGGCCCACGGATCTCCGTCGCAATTTTTTGCACAGACTGAAAGTCCCCCTCACTCGCAATCGGAAACCCGGCTTCAATAACATCCACATTCAGCCGCGCAAGCTGACGCGCAATTTCCATTTTTTCACGGAAGTTCATGGACGCCCCAGGGCATTGTTCACCATCACGTAAGGTGGTATCAAAAATTCGAATATGATCGGACATAATAAATAACAGGTTAAAATAATAGAATCAGAATGGAAACCAAAATTAGAAAATTGGCTTCAGAAGGGTCGCTGGCTGAAAAAATCGGTGCTCAATGACACCAGTACTTGATAAAATGGAAGATTAATGGGTAGCCAACCCTAGCAGTAGATCTAGTCGCGCAAAAGAATATGCAGGGGATCCTCCCCGGCAACTCACGCAGTTATCTAATGCAAATGATTTCATGAAGAATAAAACTAAAGCACAAATCCCCTAGAAACGCAAGCATAAAAGAAACCACAGAGGGCCTGTCCTGTTTTTAACCACAGAGTACTGGGACCTGTTTTAACCATAGAGTACACGGAATGCACAGAATTGAGTCTTCGAAATAGCCTATCTAATATTTTTCTAAATAAAATAGGCAATGTTTTTAGGGTTTTTAATGTGAAATCCATTTGAACCACGGAGTCGTTTTTTTAAGGTAAAATTGTTTTAAAGATTCTGATCCCATACCCGATTTAGAGCACAATAACGACTTACTTAACCAAAAAATGAACCGCGCACGAAATTAAATTAGACGCATTTTGTGATAAGACCATGCTCCATAACCCCTAAAAAACATTCTGTGCATTCTGTGTATTCTGTGGTTAAAAACAGACACTCTGTGGTTCTCCGTGTACTCAGTGGTTTTGTGCCAAACTGTTTTGCCAGATATAAGGCATTGATAAAAGAACGGTTCTGTTTATTATGTGATTGTTCAGCAAAGCAATATTATGCGTTCCCTCACCATAGTTTTCTTGTTTTTATTTTCTTTTGTTGCCAGATCGGAAGAGGTCTCGGGGCTATCTGCCTTTGCGGAAGAATACT
>CAKUMP010000182.1 GCA_934667795.1 uncultured Chthoniobacterales bacterium
CACCCCAATTCCCGACACACCTGCGCGTGCATTCTGCCATTCCCACCTCCAATTTCCACCAGACGCTTCGGCCCCGCTTTCCCTTTTTTGGATAAACGGATCTCCGCTCGCAAAAAACGCCCAATCGCTTTTCCCAACCCATCCGATAAACTGGCACTCGTCGAAAAATCTCCCCGACTGCCCACCTTGACTCCCGGACGCCGATAATACCCCAGCCCCTCTGCATACAGGGCCTCGCCCATAAAATGATCAAATCTTAACCTCTCAATCCCATCCCTTAACCATTTCTGAACGAGTCCTGTCATCAATTATTCTCCCTCATCCCAAATAATCCTGGACGCGCCAACGTCCGCTCTGGGAACGCCAACGTCCCCTCTGGGAGCGGCAAACGTCCCCTCTGGGAGCGGCAAACGTCCCCTCTGGGAGCGCTGACGTCCCCTCTGGGAGCGCTGACGTCCCCGTCGGCAGACTCCTTGCCGGGCACGCCGACGTCCCCGTCGGCCAGTAATTGGTAATTATTCATTAGCCATTGGTAATTCCTACTTATAAACCTCTCCTCCGGATTGCACAAACTCATCTGCCTTTTCTTTCATCCCTTCCTCCAGTGCCGTATTTGCGTCAATCCCTTTTTCAGCAGCATAACGTCGGACATCTTCCGTAATTTTCATGGAACAAAAATGCGGCCCACACATACTGCAAAAATGTGCCGTTTTCGCACCTTCCTGCGGCAGGGTCTCATCATGAAATTCTCTCGCCGTTTCCGGATCCAATGACAAATTAAACTGATCTTCCCAACGGAATTCAAAGCGTGCTTTGCTCACTGCGTTATCCCGATATTGTGCCCCCGGATGCCCCTTCGCAAGATCCGCTGCATGCGCCGCAATCTTATAAGTAATCACGCCATCTTTCACATCCTTACGATTAGGCAAACCTAAATGTTCTTTGGGAGTGACATAGCACAGCATGGCGCAGCCATACCATCCAATCATTGCGGCCCCAATTCCGCTGGTGATATGATCATATCCGGGTGCGACATCGGTCGTCAATGGTCCCAGGGTGTAGAAAGGAGCTTCATGACACCATTCAATCTGTTTCTCCATATTTTCCTGAATCATGTGCATGGGGACATGCCCCGGACCTTCATTCATGACCTGTACCCCGTGCTCCCATGCGCGTTTGGTCAACCCGCCCTGTACTTCCAGTTCTCCAAATTGCGCATCGTCATTCGCATCTGCGATTGATCCGGGGCGTAAACCATCCCCAATGGAAAAACTTACATCATAGGCAGCCATGATTTCACAGATTTCATCCCAATTTTCATACAGAAAATTTTCCCGATGATGCGCAAGGCACCATTTAGCCATGATCGAACCGCCACGCGAAACAATTCCGGTTGCGCGTCGTGCAGTCCAGGGAATAAAGCGCAACAACACGCCGGCATGAATCGTAAAATAATCCACCCCCTGTTCGGCTTGCTCAATTAGGGTATCCCGGAAAATGTCCCAGCTTAATTCTTCTGCCTTCCCTCCCACTTTCTCCAGTGCCTGATAAATAGGCACCGTTCCGATTGGCACCGGAGAATTTCTCAAAATCCACTCCCGGGTTTCATGAATATTTTTCCCGGTGGATAAATCCATGACGGTATCTGCCCCCCATTTTGTCGCCCAGCGCATTTTTTCTACTTCTTCTTCAATACTCGACGCCACGGCGGAGTTTCCAATATTGGCATTAATCTTCACTAAAAAATTCCGTCCGATGATCATCGGTTCTAATTCCGGATGATTAATATTTGCCGGGATAATGGCACGTCCTCTTGCCACTTCATCCCGAACAAATTCCGGGGTAATAAAATCCGGAATTTTTGCGCCCCAGCTTTGCCCCGGGTGTTGTTGATTCAACACATTCCGTGCCCCTTTTTTATTTTCTACAAGGTCCATCGCGGCTTCTCGCCCCATATTTTCCCGAATAGCAATAAACTCCATTTCAGGAGTGATAATCCCCTGACGCGCATACCAAAGCTGCGTCACCGGATGTCCCGCACTCGCACGTAAGGGCTTTCTTCCTCTTCCATCAAATTTAACCAATCGATTCTTTTTCTCTGCCTGACTCGCATACTCTTCATGCCCACGTGTAAGGTATCCATTATCTCCCGGCAAAACTTCTCTTCCCGTATATTCTTCCACATCTCCACGTTCCAAAATCCATTCCATCCGAATCGGGTCCAGTCCTTTCGAGGAATCCACCGTTAATGCCTTATCGCCCCAAGGACCACTGGTATCATACACGCGTACCGCCTCATTTTGTTCTTCCCGACCATCCAGTCCACGCGTCACCCCTAATTGAATCTCCCGAAACGGAACTTTTACCCCCGGATGTATTTTCCCTTCCACATAAACCCGCTTACTATTAGGAAATTCATACCCCTGTACGTTTTCTTCGTTCTTTGCAATCATTTCAGTGTTCCTTCCATTTCTGGTTGATTGCGAGGGGATTCCCTGAATCCATTCTTAAAATCATCTGCCTTTCCGGCATCCAATTTTGTCTGCTCCCTTCGTCGGTATCATCCGCATCAGGTTCCAAGGGTCTGCGCATTCCACGCACTCTCAGCTAACTTTTCAAGCTCCCCCGCAATTTCCCTCTATCCTTATCCACTCCCCCCACCCTTGTCAATCCTCGAGAAAAAACATTTCCTGACTTATCCCTTTTAGGGCGAGACTCATTACGAATTACGCTCGAAAGGATAAAAATGTGCCCTGAAAGGGCAACCCATGTCAGCCCTGGGCAACGCCCAGGGTCTGATGAGGAGAGAAAAATAAACCCTGTAAGGGGGAACTAAAACGGTGATTTTTCCTTATCTTGCAACCATGCGCTTA
This sequence comes from uncultured Chthoniobacterales bacterium, assembly GCA_934667795.1. Taxonomy (GTDB): domain Bacteria; phylum Verrucomicrobiota; class Verrucomicrobiia; order Chthoniobacterales; family CAKUMP01; genus CAKUMP01. The sequence goes on from CAKUMP010000182.1 coordinate 2,874, forward strand.
CAACCTGGTCCTTTCATTGGATGCTTTAATTAGACCTTAATCGGACCTTACAGACCATTTTAACAATCCCTAAAAATTTTCTTTTTCTTGTTTCTTTTCTTTTGCTGCATCACGTTCAGCAAAAACGGTTTTAGCGGCAAGTGCGGCTTTGAGCGCAGCAGGAAATCCTGCATAAATCGCCACCTGCAAGCAAATTTCAAGAAGCTCTTCGCGTGTACAGCCCACATTCAAGGCACCATGCATATGCGCTTGAAGAATACTTTCAGAATTCCCCTGAGAAGCCAAAATCGACACCGTTATGATTTGCCGCTCTTTCAGCGTCAGCCCCGGACGGGTATAAATATCTCCAAACGGAAATTCAATGATATACTTCACAAGGTCAGGCGCGACCTCGCCCAGCGAATCAAGAATCTGCTGACCCGCTTCCGCATGAATTTCCTTGAGTTGCTTCCAACCCTGCTCGTATCGAGAATCTGTATTTTCTGTCACAAAGATAGATTCAAAAATCTTTTCCTGTTTAGCAAGTGTTAAAAAACTTTCCCCTGGGCACGCCGACGTCCTCGTCGGCCAACGTACCATTGGATCATTTCTTACAAAGGCGGGGTCTGGGCAATGCGTAATTTCTGTGCCTGAGCCAATAATTCTTCCTGCACATTGAACGCAGCCTCCTCCGCGTCTTCTTTTCCTACCATGTGATATTCTCCGGAAGGCTGCAACACGCGCGCTTTTTGATTATCTTTCCAGTACATTCGCAACAAATCAAAAACCTGTGATTTTAGTACCGGATCTTCAATAGGGACCGCGGCTTCTACACGACGAAAAAAGTTGCGCGGCATCCAGTCTGCACTTCCAATATACAACTCAGGGTCTCCGCCATTATCGAAACGGAAAATCCGGGAGTGCTCCAAAAAGCGTCCGACAATACTCCGAACCTCAATATTTTCACTCAGGCCCGGCACTCCTGGACGCAAACAGCAGATTCCGCGCACCATCAGTTGCACTTCTACTCCGGCCTGAGACGCTGCATACAAAGCTTCAATAATTTCTTCATCTACCAGCGAATTCATTTTCGCAAAAATTCCTGCCAGCATCCCTCTTTGCGCATTTTTTTGCTCCCGTTGAATCAGCTTCATCATCTGCTCATGCAAATTAAAGGGCGCCACCAGCAGTTTTCGCATCCCCGGAAAACGCGACACTCCCGTAAGCAGATTAAATAATTCCGCAACATCAATCGCAATATCTTCCCGTGCTGTAAACAAACCTAAATCGGTATAAAGTTTTGCTGTCGATGGATGGTAATTTCCTGTCCCGATATGCACATACCGCCGAATCCCTCCCGGCTCATCCCGCACAATTAAAAGTGCCTTGCAATGCGTTTTTAATCCCACAATTCCATACACCACATTCACCCCCGCTTCCTGCAGCATTTTGGCCCACTTGATATTCGCCGCCTCATCAAAACGCGCTTTTAATTCCACAATCACTGACACTTGTTTTCCATTTTGCGAGGCTTCAATCAAGGCATGAACAATAGGCGAATCGCCACTCGTCCGATATAACGTCTGCTTGATCGCCAGTACCGCAGGATCTTCTGCCGCCTCTCGAATTAAATCGACCACGGGATGAAAACTCTCAAATGGATGATGCAATAACCGATCCCCTTCCCTTATGACATCAAAAATCGATTGCCCCTCCTGTTTCACAACCCCAACAGGGGCGACATATGCTTTATATTTTAAATCAGGACGAGGAATGTCCCCAATAACCGGCAGCAACCGGACAAAGTTAATCGGACCATTCACGACAAATAAATCATCTTCTTCCAGATTAAAAATACTTAACAACCGTTGGTTTAAATAATCCGGACAATCTGCCTGCACCTCCAGCCTCACTGCATTTCCACGGTTCATTTTGCGCAATTCCAATTCAATCGCACTCAATAAATTATCCGCTTCTTCCTCATCAAAATATAAATTACTGTTCCGGGTCACCCGAAATTGATGCACCCCCACGACCTCTACCCCATGAAATAAAGAACCCACATATTGCTGAATCAAATTCCCGATAAAGACAAAATCATGTCGATCCGATTTTTCATTCGGCAAAGGTACCACCCGGGGCAAGATACGCGGAACCTGCACAATTGCCAGATCGGTGGTCAAATCCGTCCCATGCAATTCTACAACCACATTCAGACTCTTATTCAATAACTGAGGAAAGGGGTGCCCCGGATCAATTGCTAATGGCGTTAGAACAGGATAAACCGACTTTTCATAATAATTTGCCAGATATGCCAATTGATCTTCATCCAGTTCGTCAAAACTTAAAAAACGAAT
>CAKUMP010000183.1 GCA_934667795.1 uncultured Chthoniobacterales bacterium
TTGTGCAGCCATCCCTTCCGAATTGATGGAAAGCGAGTTGTTTGGTCATGAACGAGGAGCTTTTACTGGTGCGGACAAACAACGCACCGGACGTTTTGAAGAAGCGGCAGGCGGGACACTTTTTTTAGATGAAATTGGAGAACTGGGCATCGCGGTGCAATCCAAACTGCTGCGCGTCATCCAGGAAGGAAAATTTCAACGTGTAGGTGGGTCTAAAACGATTTGTCCTGACGTCAGGATTATCGCAGCGACCAACCGCGACCTGCGAGCAGAGGTACGAGAAGGGCGTTTTCGTGAAGATCTTTATTTCCGTTTAAATGTCGTCCCTCTGCATATCCCGCCTTTACGCGAACGGCGCGAGGATATTCGTTTTCTCGGAAGCCGTTTCATCCACCGTTTCGCGACTTCTCCAAAAGCAGAAATCGAATTGAGTGAAGACGCCTGGAAAATCATGGAAACCTATGACTGGCCAGGCAACGCGCGCGAACTGTTACATCAAATGGAGCGCCTTTCCGTGCTTTATGCCGGTCAGAAAATCACTCCCGCGCACCTCTCCGAACTGTGCGAAATTCCGGACTGCCATTTAACCACCTCCTCCCCTTATTCTGAAGCATTGCTGGATTTTCAAAAAAATTATTTCCAGAATATCCTCGCCACCTCCCCGGATAATCTCACTCAAGCCGCACGCCTCGCCGGAATGGATAAAGCCCAGTTCCATCGCATGATCGTCCGCCTCGGCCTCCATACCCCAGGAAAAAAATAAATCGTTGATCATTCATCAACAACCATTGACAAAAAATCAACGAACAATTTCTTTCCCCAACTATTTATCAGGGTAAAACGGTTTGGCACGCGGTGTGCTAAAGAGTTTGCAAATGACAAACACCGAATCACTTCTTCAACTTCAGACGCCCTATCTTTTATTTGTAGGAGATGCGCCTGATTTACTTGCGGCTAAAACTTCCAACGGGATTGCGCGCTGGCGTCCGGAATGGTGTGTAGGGCAGCACCGTTATCCGGAATGCACGATTGATCTCGGGCTGCGGGATCTGTCCTTGAAAGAAGCACGGGAACTTGGGGCAAAGACGTTGATCATCGGGATCGCAAATGCGGGGGGCGTGATGAATCCACGCTGGCGTCAGACCCTCATCGAGGCCATCGAACTTGGCTATGACATCGCCAGTGGGTTACATGACCGCCTTCAGGCCGTCCCCGAACTGGTACGTCTTGCGGAAGCCAATGGAACAAAACTGCATGATGTGCGTTACGCCACTCCAAGCTGTCCGGTCGGGACAGGAAAAAAGCGGACAGGACGTCGCATGCTGACTGTGGGAACCGATTGTTCGGTGGGAAAAATGTTTACGACACTTGCTGTGGAGCAGGAAATGAAACAGCGAAATGTCGCTGCCAGTTTTGTTGCAACAGGACAGACCGGGATTTTTATTTCCGGACGCGGCGCATCGATTGATGCAGTGGTTGCGGATTTTATCAGTGGTACGGTGGAATTGCTGGCACCTGCCAATGAAAACCCTGAGCATTGGGATCTGATAGAAGGACAAGGATCCCTTTTTCACCCCTCCTATGCCGGAGTCAGTTTAGGGTTACTTCACGGAGCACAAGCCGATTGTTTGATTTTATGTGATGCGCCTGGACGTTCTCACATGCGAAATTGTACAGACTACCCGCAGCCGGAAATTCGTGAATGCATTCGTCGCAATGAAGAAGCAGCCCGTTTGACTAACCCCAATGCGAAAGTCGTTGCCTGTTCGATCAATACCTCGCAATGGTCCGAAACACAGGCATTGGAAAAACTTGCCGCATTCGAAAAAGAATACGGCTTGCCCGCAACAGATGCCTATCGTTTCGGTGCCAAAAAACTCGCCGATGCTATTTTAGCTTCCGTATAATTTATTTATTCCTATGAAACTCACCGCACATTCTGAACAATGGCCGGTAGCCGGACGTTTCACCATCTCCCGTGGAAGTCGCACGCATGTGGATGTCGTGGTCGCAAAACTGGAATCTGATGGAGCAACCGGTTTTGGAGAATCCACTCCCTATGCCCGTTATGGGGAGTCGATTGAAAAAACGTTAGCCGAATTAAAAGAAGCTGCGGACTCCCTTCAACAGGGAGTTCATATCGACAAAGTTTTGAAAAAAATGTCCCCTGGCGCCACGCGCAATGCCCTGGATGCCGCATGGTGGGATCTCCGTTGTAAACAATCCGGAAAACGTATCACGCAACTCCTGGATCTGCCTGAGTTGCAGTCCATCACCACCGCATACACGCTCAGCATTGATACACCTGAAAAAATGGAAGCCGTTGCGCGCGCAAATGCACATCGCACGCTGCTAAAAATAAAAACGGGCAGCGATGCAGTGGTGGCGAGTGTGGAAGCGGTCAGACGAGGTGCGCCCGAAAGTATTCTGATCGTGGATGCCAATGAGGCATGGCGTCCGGAAGAATTGCCCTTTTTGCTGAAAAGCATGGCGGGCATAGGGGTCGGACTTGTAGAACAGCCCCTGCCTGCTGGTCAGGATGAGTTGCTGGCTCAAATCCATCGCCCACTTCCTGTCGTCGCAGATGAATCCGTCCATACCGCAGATGATATTCTGGCATTACGAGACCGATACGATGGTGTGAATCTGAAACTTGATAAAACCGGAGGCCTCACAGAAGCCTTGCGAGCAAAAGAAATCGCACTGGAAAACAACATGCTTTTGATGTGTGGCTGCATGCTTGGCACCTCCCTGGCCATGGCGCCAGCAATGGTACTTGCTCAAGGAGCAAACGTGATCGATCTCGACGCCCCACTCCTTCTGGCAAAAGATCGGGAAAACGGAATCCCCTACCAGAATTCCACCATGCTCCCCTTCTCCGCCAGCCTCTGGGGCTGACACAGGTTGGGAACATCCATGTCCTCATCGACAGAAGAGAAAATGGAGCCACGCAAAGGGTGCTACGATCGCAAAGGATTTTTTAAAATGGGATAATGCGAAAAGTGGTGATGTGGGATACCCTGCAAGAAAACAGGTCCCCTTTGTTGACAGTATGCCCCACTCCAGACATGTCGTCCGCCTTGTTAAGAGCGGTGACGTGTCACCGCTCTCCTAAATTTTTACGCCATTGAAGATGATTGGCATTTAACTCATCGTATGCTTCTTCTGGTGTACGATAGTGTTCATCGTAATTAAATAGAGCTTGTCCCAACGAAGCGTTTTTTTCAACCTTCGTAAAAGCAAATGCGTGTAAAAGATGAAAATATTCCTCCCAGATTCTTTTTCTGCTCAATCTTTTATGAAAATCCACAAAACTGTCATGATCCGGGCATACCTCTCCTGTTGTTTTCAAAAAATACGATTTTAAAACCTTTTCAGGCGGCTTTCACCACAGCATCGGGTTCTTCGCGCCACTTTTGACGCGCTAATACCCATAAATTGTGTGAAAGAACAGCCCAGGCAACTTGTCGTTGGCGATTCTTAAAACCTTTGGATAATGGCGTCCCCCCTAAAAACACATTTTTAAGAATTCCAATTCGCCCTTCCGTTTGTGCTCGACGAACCAAATTATCATAAAAGATTTCATCTTCCTCCAGGCGCTTCGCAAGCTTTCCGGCATCTCTTGGACAAATGGAGTCATACACATTATCCTCTTCAAGTTTTTTTGTAAGTGCTTTGCTGGCAAACCCTCTCCGCTGCGAGTCCATAAAGTTGCGGGTTGCATTTTTCCTTTAACCCTTCGTAACGCTCCTGCAACCAGCGTGAATCCCCAGGACTCTTCTCTCTTTTAAGTTCATGATCCAGAATATAACCATCCACACTCTCCGCCAGAAACAAGCTGTTTCCAACCTCCAACTCCGCGCCGGCTTTCCCCCGCTTAATCAAGTGAATATCCCTCTCGTAAAGACTCAAAATCTTCTTGCCATTGGCTACAAGCCGCCCGCCAATGATACTCTGGAGATATAGGATACTCTATTACTTTGCGAGTGGGGAATGTCGAATATACAAACACCTCGACGAATCCTGATTATACTTTTACCGACATCAGTGGTCACAGAAATATCACCTTTGGGCAAACATCTTCACTTACCGATGCTTTTCCTTTAAATGGAAATATTTCCAATTTTTTACTTTATAATCGCGCATTGGGCGATGAAGAAGCTGGGAACGTACTCACCTATCTGAGTGCTCAGACGATTCCTGAGCCTGGTACCGCAGCACTTTTATTACTTACTCCTGCTTTGTTGTTATTATCCCGTCGTGCGCATATCGTGCAATAACGCCACACAGATCAAAAACCTGGGAGGGGTCTCCGGATACGACCTCCATCATCAGGTCATTGTTTTTTAGCCGTTTTCTCTCTCGTCCTTTACAGATATTCCAAAACCAGACATGATAGTGTCTATGACACTAAAACCGGTTTTAAATATTGGCATTATTGGGGCTGGAGGGATTGTTCTTCAACGTCATCTTCCGGGACTTCGGAACATTCCGGGCGTGGAAATTACCGCGGTTTGTAATTCCACTTTTGAAAGCTCCAGAAATTTTTGCGAAATCCATCTTCCACAAGCAACACCGGTAAAAAACTGGGCCGATATTGTAGGAAATCCCGAAATTGATATTGTCTGGATCGGAACCCAGCCTTATATGCACGCTCCTATCAGCCTGAGTGCAATTGAAGCAAACAAACATGTGTTTTGTCAGGCACGGATGGCGATGGACCTCGCAGAGGCCGAGGAAATGGCAGCAGCAGCAGCTAAAAAACCAGAACTGGTGACGATGCTTTGCCCGGCCCCACATGGAATGCTCGGAGAGAAATTTATTTTCCCGAATTACCTGCAAAAATATGAGTTGCGGGATCAAGGATATTATTTCCGTCTTCAAAGCACCAATAGCGGGCTTTTAGATCCCTCCCTGCCAGCGCATTGGCGTCAAAAACGGGAATTGAGCGGACTGCACACTCTGACACTGGGAATTTACATCGAAGTCCTGCAACACTGGTTTGGACCGATCACCCGCGTCTCCGCGCAAAGCCGGATCGTCATCCCCGAACGCCAGGGCTATGTGGTCAGTATCCCCGATATTCTTTTTGTCCATTGCGAATTCCAGTCCGGAATGATTGGCAGCATGGAATTCAGCGGAGTGACTGCCGGGGATCCTCAGAACACGCTGGAAGTCTTCGGCGACCACATGCG
>CAKUMP010000184.1 GCA_934667795.1 uncultured Chthoniobacterales bacterium
CCTCGAACGTGTGGGCGATCAGGCAGTTTCTATCGCACGGCGCGGACGTAAATTAAATCGTACGCCGGAGTTGGTGGAAGTGGCACAACTAGAACCACTTTATCATAAGGCATCTGAAATGCTGAAAGATGCTTTGAAAGCGTATAGCGAATATGATGAAGCACTGGCAAGAGATGTTCATGGTCGGGACAAAACTCTGGATCTCGCGTGTAAGGAATTTGATGCTCTCATTGGCGAAAAAATGGTTCAGCATCCGCAATCTGTTCCAGCTTTTTTGAATTTTATTTTCATCAGTAGAAACCTGGAACGGGTTGGCGACCATGCAAAAAATATCGCAGAAGATGTGACCTATATCACGCGTGCAGAAGACATCCGCCATATACGCCCTAAGGAAGATTAGATTGTGCGGCGATTTGTTCGGCGTGGCGTTTTTCCAGTTGTTTACAGATTTCTGCGTATTTTTCTTTTGTGATGGGATAGAAGTACACGCAGATCAGTCCGAGGATGAGTGCGACTGCAGGGACAGGGCCCATGGCGAAGCGGATTGCATCGAGAGCGGATTCCGGTTGTTCGGGAAGAGGTTGACCGACTACACGAGAAATAAATCCTGCTTTACTCAAAGCCATTCCAACAAGGAAAACGGACAGAGCTAATCCGAGCTTTTGCAGAAAAACCATAAACCCGTAATAAACACCTTCGCGACGATGTCCTGTCATCCATTCATCATATTCGATCACATCGGGCAGCATCGACCAAGGGATTAAATAGGCAACGGAAACGCCGAATCCGGCCAGAACGGCCAAAACATAAAGCAAGGACACTTGATGTGGCTGAAGAAAAAGCAGGCCACCTTGCGCAGCAATCCATATGAACATCCCAAGAGCATAGACCAGTTTTTTTCCAATACGATGACTGAGCCATACCCATAATGGTAAAACGACCAGCGCAGTTCCCATGACCGCTAATGCAATAAGCGCAAATTTTGATTCAGGCAACCTCATGACATTTACCACATAATAAATCAAAATATTTGCAGTGACTTGTACCGCCAGCCAGGAAAATAAATAGATGGCGCAAACGTACAAAAATGGTTTGTTACGGAGCATGACCGCAAATTGCTGAGTGATCTTTAATTTTGGAGCTGCCTTTGCGCGTTCGGCGAGTAACGCTTCTTGACGCAACGCACGTTTCCAGATCCCCACCACACACCATGCCAGTGTGAGAAGAAGAAACAGGGAACAGATCATGCCCAGACTGAGGTATTTCTGATATTCATCCTTCACCAGAAAAAATACAACTGCGGCTAAAATGTTGAAACCGATTCCTCCCATCAACGAAAATCCGGATCGGTAACTTACCAGACTTGTACGGTCCTCATAATCCTGAGTCAGCTCCGGCATCAGTGCAGTATGGGGAACCGTAATCGCAGAAGACACGCCATTGTAGATAAAGGTAAGGATCAGATAATACCAGAAGAGGCCCCAATGCGACCAGGTACTTCCTTCAGGGCCAAGTCCAGGGACATACCATTGAAGAACAAAAATGATCGCGCAGGGGATCGTGGAATAAATTAGCCAGGGGAGGCGTCGTCCCCATTTGCTTTTTGTATGATCGCTTAGCCAGCCGATGATAGGATCATTGAAAGCATCCCAGAGTTTTCCAATCAACGGAATAACCGCTGCCATTGCCGGTGGGATTCCAGCGATACTGGTCAGAAAAAAAAGCAGATAAAAAATGACATAATTTCCGGCCATTGCCGGTCCGAATTCACCAGCTCCATAAGCCCATTTGGTTTTAGCACGTAAGGGATCTGGAGCCGGCGAATGGGTTTCCGTCATCATATTTTAAAAGTTTTTTGGAATGGAATTAACGGGGGTAAAGAAAATACGGGAGAAAAGTCTCTTCTGCGTTTTCTCTATTTAGCTTGTTTTACAAAATAAATGGAAGCGGGGGAATCAAGCGGAAGCGTTTGCGTTAATTCAGGAATTCCATTTTCAGCAATTTTCAAAACCGTGACTGTGGCCGATTCCTGGTTTGCCGCAATGATAGCATTCCCTTCAGGTGTCAAAACGAAATGACGTGCAAAGACTCCGCCTGTGTGGACATGCGCCAGATGAGACAATTTCCCATTTTCCTGATCGATGGTGAAACAGGCAAAGGTGTCATGTCCCCGGTTATTGCCGTAAAGGAATTTTCCATTTGGATGAACCGTCACTTCCGCCGGGAAATTTTTATCCGTGTAACCCTCAGGTAAAGTAACCACCACCTGGGATTCGGTGAGTTTGCCGGTTGTCGCATCATAATCAAAGACATTGACGGTCGAATCCAGCTCATTAATGACATACGCGAATTTTTCGTTTGGATGGAAAGAAAAATGACGTGGGCCAGCACCTGGCTGGAGCTTGAAATCGAGGTCCGGGCGGGCAGTGAGTTTTCCGGCAGCCGCATCAAACTCATAAACCGTGAGTACATCGGTTCCAAGATCCGCAGCGAAAGCAAAGCGTTCGTCCGGGCTAAGATTGATAGAGTGAGGATGGGGAGTGGCCTGCCGTTTTTCATCAACAGATGAACCACTGTGTTGCACGACCTGGACCGCTGCTCCCAGTTCGCCATTCGGACTTACGGGCAGTACGGAAATGGAGCCACCTGTGTAGTTGGCCGTCAAAAGAAAATTCCCGGATCGGGTCAGACGCATGTGACAGGGAGTTACCCCTTGCGTAGGAGAAGAATTAATGAGTGTCAGGCTGTGATCTTTATTAATGCGAAAAGAATAAATCACACCATCGGAAGGCGTCGTATCTTTAGGGGTTGCACTTGCGGCAAAGAGGAGGGATTCGTCCTGATTGGAAATCAGGAAAATCGCGCCCGTAGGTAAAGCCACGGCTAATTCAGGAGAAGAAAGCTGTTGGGTTTCGGAATTAAAGGTGGAGATATAAATCCCGGCATCGGGGTTACGATTAAGGGTTCCGAGATAGACAGAATGGTTTTTTGATTCAAGATTCGCTGTAGTCATAATAGTTAAGCTTAATAGAGCTAAAATCAGTTTGCCGATTGATGCGTGGTTTGGCAAGAGGTTCAACATAGAATATTTATGTAATAGGGTGGTGTTTTGAAAAGAAAATTAAGTGGAGGAAAGAAAGGTGGGAGATGCGTCGGAGGATTGGAGAGCATGGAAGAGTTTTACGGCGGCCCATGCGGCGGGAACATGATGGACACGGAAAATGGAAGCGCCTCCGAGCAGGCCACGGCAAATACACGCGAGGGTACCGGCGTCGCGATCCGCAGGATGAGGAAGATTTAGCACCTCACCAATCATCCCTTTACGGGAAACGGGGAGTAAAACCGGGCGATTCAAGCGTTTAAGAGACTCAAGCATTTGATAAATCTGCAAATTGTCTTCCTGTTGCTTGGCAAATTCAATCCCTGGATCCAGGATTATTTGATCGCGATTTAATCCCAGTTTTTCTGCATAAAGCATCTTTTCTTCAAAAAACTCTATCAGGGATTCCAAAATGTTTTCGTATCGGACATGTCGATGAGCGACTTTAGGTTGCCCGACAGAATGCATAATTAGAAGGGCCGCCTGATGGCGCACCGCTGCCTCCACGTTTTCCGGCCCAGGAAGCGCACTCATATCATTGAGAATATCCCCACCTTCCTGCAGTAACGCGTCGGCAACCTTGGGGCGCCAGGTATTAATCGACAAAAGAGGAGGGAAAAGCTGCGTGTCATCAACAGAAGAAAAGCGATTTTCCGCTAAAGCCTGGTTAAACTTCTGAATAAATGGTGCCACCCGGTCAATTTCCTCTTCCTCGCTGATTGCCTCCCGGTTGGTTCTTGCGCTTTCTCCTCCGACATCGATAATATCTGCCCCCGCAGCTACCTGGCGGACCGCCTGATTCAGGCATTCATCACTGTCCAGGGACCCGTCTCCACTGAAGGAATCATGGTTAATATTCACAATCCCCATGATGAGAGGACGGCGGGGAAAATGAAAATCATGCTTACCGGCGGTTAGTCGCATTTGATTACTTTAACAATTTTAACCATCCCTGTCTATTTTACATCGCTAAAAAGAGAAATAAAAACGAATTTGGAGCGCAGATGGCATCAAGATTCCCTTTACAGTTAGAGCAAGAAGAGATAGCACATAAACGTGACTAATTCTGTATTGACTCATTCAGATAAAGGAAAAGAAAACGCATTGGAAACTCCATTGCCACGGATTCATATCCGCGCCAAATTTTTCTTTGAAGGAAAACGAAAGTTTTTCATCAAAGGGGTGACTTATGGACCGTTTAAACCGAATGAAGCAGGAGAATATCTGGCAAGTGAAGAACAGACCCGGCAGGATTTCCGATTGATGCAGAATGCCGGTATTAATCTGGTGCGGATATATCATGTCCCGCCGAAGTGGTTTTTGGATTTATGTGTCGAAGCAGGAATGCGGGTATTAGTGACCGTTCCCTGGGCGCAGCATGTGGAATTTTTACGGCAGAGAAAAATCCGTACGGAGATTGAAAAAACGATTCGGGAAGCGGTGCGGAAAAATGCCGGACATCCCGCAATTTTTGGATATTTGGTAGGAAATGAAATCCCGACCACCATGGTGCGCTGGCTGGGCGCGGCGAAAGTTGTGGAATTTGTGGAGCGCTTGATTGGCATCGCAAGGGAAGAAGATCCGGATGCGCTGTTTAGTTATGCCAGTTATCCTCCGACGGAATTTTTGATTCCGCATAATGCGGACTTTTATACTTACAATGTGTATTTGCACAAACAGGATGAATTTCAGCGGTATTTAGCGAGGTTACAGAACTTAGCAGGTGAAAAGCCGTTGATTCTGGGAGAGTTTGGAATGGATACCATTCGGCACAGCGAAGATGAGCAGGCCGAAATGCTATGCTGGCATGTGGATTCCGTGGTGCGTGGCGGGCTAGCCGGGACGATTCTTTTTGCCTGGACGGATGAGTGGTTTACGGGAGGTTCGGAAATTACCGACTGGGCATTCGGGTTAGTCACTCGGGATCGACAGCCTAAAAAATCGTATGAAGCGATCAAGGCTTATTTTGCGGGAGAAGATTCCATTACGCGTCGAGTGAAGTTAAACCAGTACCCGCGGGTATCGGTCATTGTCTGTTCCTATAATGGTGGGCGGACGGTGGAAGATTGTCTGAGCGCGTTACGGG
>CAKUMP010000185.1 GCA_934667795.1 uncultured Chthoniobacterales bacterium
TATTAACCCCTCAAATTAGAAAAATATGATGAAAAAAATATCCTTACCCCTGACTGTTCTTGCTCTTGTCTCATCGGTTTCCCCGTTGTCGATTAACGCTCAAACGGTTTTGATTAATGACAACTTTGAAAGTTACACCGTTCCCAATGTTCCGACGAATCCTGGTGATGGCAATGCGAACAACTGGGTTTTCGCTGCAACAACCAATGCGACGACCGCACTCGGTTCTTCTCCCAATGGAAGTGGCGACAATGAGCAAATTTTGCGGCTGCAAAAAACAAATGACTCAACCGCTGCACGTGCTACGCGTCTTTTTGACAGTCAGAATTCCGGGACCCTGCAATTTGATCTGAAGTTTCGGATTCATGATTTTACAGGATCTGCAACGAATATTCAAATTGGTGATCTTACCGCTTCGGGTGGGGTGACTGCAGCACCTATCAATTTGTTTTTTAATACCACGGGTGATGTTCGTGTTTATTCCGGTGATGGTGCTCCGGGTGGGGGATCCAATCATTATACGAGTAATCCTCAGGGTAGTGCTTTGGTCGTGGATAATTGGTATCAGTTGTCCATCGTAGCGAATCTCGATACCCAGACTTTCGGGGTTACGATTAACAATCTGGACAATCCGCTTCAAACGGGCAGCCTGAGCAATTTGTATTTTGCAACGAATACAAACGTCTTTGACGGGTTTCGTGTGAACAGTAACAGTGGTTCCTCCAACAATGCTATTAACTGGTCGCTTGATGATGTTTACTTTTCTATCATTCCCGAGCCAGGCACTGCAGCGCTGTTGCTTTTTGGATCGTTTGGTTGTGCTCTGCTTCGACGTTCACGTCGTGGGTAAAACATTTTAGAGAAAACAGCCCGGCTTGTGGTTCTCCATCTTTCTCCCAATATCCATCCGATTTTTATTAAAATGAAATATACCCTGGTTCAAAATTTTAAAACCTCCCTGTTTATGACACTTCTTGCTTTTAGTGGAGGAAATCTTTTTGCGGCGGAGCCTGCCGCTGAATTTCTGTCTGCTAGTGAAGGCGTGCAGGTTCATCGTTCCGATGAATATCTTTACGGTCAGGAACCTTCTCTGAAAATGGAATTTCCTGAACGTACAGGAGATGTGCGTTTCAAAACATTGAAACAGGATTGGAGTACGTATAAGGAACTGGTTTTTACGGTGTATAACCCATGGAACGATCGCAAGTTTCGTATCCTTACTCTCGAAGATGCCAAAGGGAAACCCATTCGACTCCCACAAAAAGTGTCCGTCCCCGGTGGACAACTGGATGTCCCACGGGAGTCGCGTGTGACGTTTCGACTGGATCTGCAGGATCCGGAATTAACCGAGGTGATCGATTTGAAAAACATCACCGGAATTCGTATCATTCGAGGGACCGAAGAAACAACCTTTTTTCTCGATGGGTTTACCTTGCGCACAGCGGAGGAAGTGGAAAACGAAGCACGCAAAGAACTGGCAGAGAAAATTCAGGCGATTGAAACGCGCCTGACGCAGAATCCGGTACCCAATGCGTATCAGAAACGGGTTAAAATTTTGCTTGGGCAGTTAGAAACGGCAAAAGAAAAATCACCTGAAGCGGGGTTTACACGCACGCTTCTGGATCGTGCAGGGGCATTGGCAACCGTGCTTGAACGGGCAAAAGAAGGAGAAACACGCGCAGTGGAGACCGTATTTGTCTCATCGATGAAGAAGATTTTCCGTGAGGATTCGCTTCGCCCGGAGGAAAAACATTTTATTGAAGCGGCCGGAAATGAACGGGTTTCTTTTCAAGCGGTTGTGGTTCCTTTTCGCTCTTTGGAGCAAGTAAAAGTAGAAGCTTTACCATTAATACTTCGTGGGCAGGAGTCTGTCACTATTGATGCGAAAGAAGTGCGTGTGAATACCGTCGGGTATGTCGATGTTCCCAGTGCGGTGTATTACGAAACAAGCCGGATTGGCTGGTGGCCGGATCCGCTTTTGAAATCAGCACCAGTGGACGTAGATGCGCGTGTGCAGCCATTCTGGATTACCGTGCATGTGCCGGCAGGGCAACCTGCAGGACTCTACGACGGCAAACTGCGAGTGACTGCGGAGGATGGAATAGAAACGACGTTTGAATATCAACTGCAAGTATGGGGTTTTTCCTTGCCCGTGCGTGGGCAGTTGCGGACATTGATGAGTTTTACCTATAAACCGGAAGAAGAAGCCATCCGTCGCGCGATTTATACAACATTGCTGGAGCATCGAATCAGCCCTGTCAATATTTACGCGAATGCGAGCAAGCCTACCACCTATCAGCCAGAATGGACTGACCTGGAATTTTGTCTGGAACGTGGTTTGAATACCTTAGTGCTGTGGCATCCAAGCAATAAAGAGGCAGAGTTTCACAATGATTATGATGACGCCTATATTAACCGGATGTTGAATTATATTGGGACGCATGAGAAACAGTTGAAATCGCTTGGGGCATGGGATATGGCGATGGTGTTGGGGTTTGATGAAATCACGCATAAAGGGCGAGAATACGAGGAGCGTTCCACCATCGGTGCGCAAAAAATTTATGATGCTTTACAGGAGCGTTTTCCTGGTTTGGTTCTGGCGAATATCGGAGGTCCGCCACTTGCGAAAATCAAGGGAGAGCACAATCTCTGGATTCCTCTACCCGGGAGGATTCTGCAAGACTACTGGAGTGAAGAAGTCGAAAAAATGAGAAAGGGTGATTACTTTTTCTACTGGGTGTATGAAGATCCCACCTTCATGCTGGATCTTCCCGGCATCAGCCCTCGCTGGTTATCCTGGATTGCTTTTAAATATGGTGCCCAGGGGATTGGGTATTATTCCACGATTCGCCCCTGGATGACTCCCGAGAATGCTCCCGAGGGGGTAGATTGGTCACATGAGGAATTCCCTATCGAATCGGAACGCAAAAAAGGGCGCCATGGTGATGGGATTTTAGTTTATCCTGCACGCGATGGAACCATTCTTACTTCTATCCGTCTGGCAAATACGCGCGATGGAATTCAGGATTTTGAATACCTGGCGATGTTGCGCGATCTGCTTGCAGACAAACCGGACGATGAGGCAAACCGTTTATTAGAACCGCCGGATTCATTTCTTACCTATAGCCATTATTCCAAAGACCCGGATGTCTTGCTGCAATATCGTCGCGACGTCGCTCACGCAATTGAACGCTTGAAACAGGAGAAACCAGAATGAAAAAACAACCCCTTATTTTTGCCTTGATGACATTGGCGTGTTCCTCGCTTCTTCACTCGCAAAGTGATTTGCTTTTGGATGATTTCGAAAGTTACATAGAAGCGGAAGTGCCAGTAAATCCAGCCGATGGCAATCCGAATGACTGGTATATCCATAGCGGGACGATTGTTGGTATCGTATTAGCGGCTTCTCCAAATGGGAATGGAAATAATGAAAATGTTCTGAATATCCATAAAGGAGATGAAAGCGGAAGCGTCGCACGCATCGGACGCCGATTTGAAAGTCAAACTTCCGGAAATTTGCAATTGGAACTGAAATTTCAGATTCATGATTTTGCAAGGTCCAATGTGAATCTTCAAATTGGTGACTTTACTCCCACGCTGGGGATTATCGACGTTGTGCTGGATTTTCGGATCACCACGACTGGAAATTTTTTAGTCCGTCATGGTTCAGGCAGCATGACGGAAATTAAAAACCCGCAGGGGGGAGAACTGATGGCGGAGGATTGGTATCAGCTCACGGTTGTCGCCAACCTGGATGAAAAAACATTCAGTGTGACGATTGTGAATCTCAATGATCCTGAGCAATCCGGGACACTGTCGAATCTTGAGTTTTTGACCGACACCTCTGTTTTTAACGCATTTCGCCTGAACAGCAGCGAGGCTGCAAAAAATACCGAGCTGAACTGGTCAATAGACGATGTGAAAATCAGCACGGTCTCTGAGCCCTGATTTTTGAAGCATTAAATCATCATGAACCCTCCTGTTTTTAAAAATAAAAAAAATGGCAATATGCATATTGTCGTGTCGAGACGTTGGCGCATGAGCGGTTTTACTTTAACCGAAACATTGGTGGTCATGGCGGTGGTGATCGTACTGACGGTGTTGAGTCTGGGCGGGATCAATCTTGCCAGACAGTATTCAAAGCAGGCAAAAAGTATTACCAATCTTCGGAACCTGGGATTGGGATGTATGACGTATGCGAATGAGCACAACGGATTTTTTCCTGCGAATACGGTGGGAAGGGATGGTCCGATTGCTTCGTCGCTTGGGAACAGTCTGCATGAAGGGGCACCACCGCGCAAGATGCTGAGCAGAGAAAGTTTCAGTATTGGACGAGGGACGCATGATTATGTTTCTACTGCAGATTTCTTTTACAGTCCTTTTGCGGAGAGGATAGGGCGGTTGCGTGAGCCGGGGACGTTTTTTAGAGATACAGAGCGAGGCTTATGGCTCATCGGGTATTTTTTTATTTATCAAACCCGGGAAAGTCCGATCGTTCCGGGGTTGAGTAACGAACACGTGACCGACAGTCCCAGGACTCCGCTTTTTTTTGATATGATTTCGACTGCCGAAGTGGAGGAATTTTCTTCCAGCCGTTTCACTTGTGTGCGAGCAGACGGGAGTGTTCATAGCATCGCACGATCGGAAATGCCCGCTTCCTGGGCGGCACGAATTAAAAAAATGGCAGGGGTGCGTTAAAACAGTGAGCGTTGAAGAATACTACCATTGCATTTTCATGTGTTTCAGTGCAGGATTTTTTTAAATACCATGTCTTCAGCTTCTTCTTTTACAAAACAGGCATCTGAATTTCGCACTTATCAAGAGCGAATAGGAATGGTAACCGGAATTCCGGGATTTGTTGCGCTGTGGGATTTTGTAAAACGTGAGGCTACTCCGGAACAACGCTTTACAGCGCATGTCCGCAAGGGGGAGGAAAATGATTTTGCATTGGATGCTACCAATTATGTCAAAGACTTTTGGGGCGAGGGGAGACAGGCAACCTATGAAGATTTTCCCCAAATGGGAAGAGGTCCGTTTGGAAATGCCATCCGCATTGTACAGGAATCCGATCCCGATTTTCGTCCTTGTCTTTATGTTCCTCGTCAGCGGCTTCACAATTCGGGCATCGACATCAAGGGAGCAGGGAAAGCACTGACACTGGTTGTATGGGCGATCCGTGAAAG
>CAKUMP010000186.1 GCA_934667795.1 uncultured Chthoniobacterales bacterium
GCAGATAGTCGTTCCGGAAGGAGAAGAGCTGTTACAATCGGGGGGGCGAGAGCTGTATTGTTTTTTAGAGGAGGAAAACATTTCGTATGAACTCATCCATTGGAAGCAGATCGGGGAAGAAACAAACGGAGTGCTTATATTAGGAAGTGCATTGAATGATATATGGAAAAGCTGTGAGGAAAAGCTTGAGAAATCGAGATGGGAGAGGGTAACAGAAGCAGATAATGGAACGATTTCGTTAAGTGAAGCCTGGAACGGGTTGCAGGAATTAGGAGAGAGTGGGCGTCCGGTTTTTGTAATAGGAGTGCTGCCGGGAAGCTGGAGAGAAATTGTTCCTTTACGGTATGGGTTTGAACCCTACACCTATGTAGAGACAGAAGAGGGGTTGCATCGGGTGCAAGGTCCTGTGGGGATTTGTTTGTGCGAAGGAGAGCCCATTGCCTGGAGTTGGTTGGATGAGAAACTGACCAAAGAACCGGAATTATTAAGACTATATGATCCGCCGATGTTAGGGGAGCGAGTGGTAAGTGGGGTGATAAAAGAATATAAGAGAAACTTTGGCTGGTTAGCGATGGATTTCTTCAAAGGGGTTCAAGGGGCAGAGGGAGCGAGACGGATGTCTGTATTTTGGAAATGGTTAGGAATTGTCGGGTTCGAACGGGTTTGTGAAGTAGAGTGGGAAGGGGAAAAAGGGTGCTATCAGGTAAGAGCAGATAAGAATGGAGGGGAATATCTGTTCGTCTGGGGACCGGAATGGGGGATTTCTCCTGCAGGAATGGGCGAAATTCGAGGATTAAGAAAACCTGGAGGTTTTCGCGTGTTTTATCGCGGGAAATGGTTTCAATCCACAGAACTGCCATTAGAGGAAAGTGTTTTTTGTGGAGATAAAAATACAAAAAAAGAGATATTTTCCCGGTATCGTCTGCCCGAATGATAAAAAGGGGGGCAAGTGGTTTTATAAAAAAACAGGCAAAAACCTTCGAAATGGCGGTTTTATCACAGAAAATCGGAAAGAAATTTTTATTTATAAAGAAAAATAGAAAATGCATTGACAATTGTCGTGGCTTTTTCTAAGTTTTTCGTTCTTTCAAACGTGAAGTAGAGAACTTATGGGCACATTTTCAGCAAAATCATCAGAGGTAAAGCGTAATTGGTACGTCATCGACGCTAAGGATCAAATTCTTGGGGAGGTTGCTGTCAAGGCAGCTCGGATTCTTCGAGGCAAGAATAAAGCAATTTTCACACCGCATGTAGATACAGGCGATTTTGTGATTGTGATTAACGCGGATCAGGTTCGAGTTTCCGGAAAGAAAAGTGAACAGAAGATGTACACCAGCTTCTCCGGTTACGTCGGTGGGCATAAATCCGAATCTTTCCGTCATCGTTTAGCACGCAGGCCAGAATTGATCGTCGAAGGCGCAATTCGTGGAATGATCCCGCATAACCGTCTGGGACGTCAGATTTTTACAAAACTTAAAGTTTATCGGGGAGCCGAACATCCCCATGCTGCACAGAACCCTGTAAGTATTTAAGCAAAAGCATTTTAACCTAATTAATTAATCATTACATGAGTCAAGATTCTCAGGAAATTCTGGCAACGGGACGTCGTAAGACAGCAGTTGCATCGGTTCGCCTTCGTAAAGGTGAAGGTAATATTGAAATCAACGGAAAATCGTTTGAAGAGTTTTTCCCGACCGAGACATTACAGTCTATCGTATTACAGCCATTACAAACGACCGAAAACATCAAGAGTTTTGATATCCGCATTCGCGCACAAGGTGGCGGACCCGTTGGTCAGGCCGGCGCAGCGCGTTTAGGAATTGCCCGCGCATTATTAAAAATTAACGAAGAATACCGCGAAGGATTGCGCGCTGAAGGGTTATTGACACGTGATCCTCGTATGCGTGAACGTAAGAAATCCGGTCAGCCTGGTGCTCGTAAGCGCTTCCAGTTCTCCAAACGTTAATCGGAAGACGGACAAGGTTAAATGTTATAAAAAAAGAGTGGGATTCGTTCCCACTCTTTTTTTTGTTTTCACGCAATCTCCGGTAATGCATTTCTCGTCCTTGTGGCGACATGTCTCCCGGAACGAGAGCAGTGAGACCTCCTGCCCATTACCCACATTTTCTCATTTCAAAATCGACGTTTATGTAGCGATCGATTCTCCTGTTTTAAATCGAGACGCTGGACTGCAGGTATGACTTTACGGCGGCATGATCCAGATCCACGCCGAGGCCTGGACGATCCGGAACAATAGCGTGTCCGTCCTCATACTGCATCCGCTGGGTAATAAGCGTGTGTTCTCGAACCCATTCACTCTGGAAGTCGCTGGGCAGAACACAATTAGGGGTTGTAGAAGCAATATGTAAGCGTAAATGTTGCATCACCCCTAATTCAAGAGAACTGCCCATCCAGCAGTCAAAACCGAAAAGTTGCAGCGTGCTTCCCTGACGGGAAAACCCTGTTGAGGTGGCCCCCAGGTTATAGATGGAAGCCAGTTCGTTTTTAATGGAGTGACGCAAAATAACTTCATCCCGCGCGTGTGTTGCCAGCGTGATCGAGTATTGCTGTTTTAAAAGCTGCCAGTCCTGTTGGTGGTACCAATTGAATGGATCTTCCAGAATGAAAGAGCGCTGAAGGTTTTGAAGACGATCCAGACGGGAGCGCGATTCCCGAAGGGAGCGCCAGGAACACATGGGATCAATGGTGAAATGAAACCATGCGGGTAAATCTGCTGCTGCACGGATAATCGTTTCAGCGGTATCTCCTGTCCCATCGGATTTTAACTTCATCCCGCGCAACCCCAGAGAAACGGCCTGTTCAACTAATGTGCATAAAGTATTGGCTTCAGGGCGGTTTGCCCAGAAATCAACAGGAATGGAATCATGAAATTTCCCTCCTAACAAGGCATGTGCCGGAAGATTTGCCAATTTCCCGGCCGCATCGTACCAGAGAGTTTCAATCAGACTATATGACATCTTATGACCGGTTTGTGCAGAGGAAGATGGCAAAAAGTAGGGAAGTGGCAGTCCGTCGGGCAGATTGTTTGATTTCCAAAGTGTGACGGGATGAAAATCATGAATGGCTTTTCCTTTTAAAAATTCCAGAGTAGTTTTGACGCATTCTGCGGATTCTGTGCGGAGGGCTTCCCCAACAGCGACAAGACCATTGCTTAAAGTCGCTTCTACCAGACAAATAGAGCGATGATCCCAGCGAAGGTTATCTTGATAGGTATTTCCTTTGGGTTCCGGCGCAGAAAGAATGGCCGAGTGAGCAGGAACAATAACCTCAAAAATCTGAAATTTTTGGAAAGTAATGGGAGAATGCATATTATTGGCTATTAGGGAATTTCCTGAAGTATAGCAAGCGGATTTATCGTAGAATGCTGGGGAAAGAAGGTCTGCCGACGTTAACGTCGGCGTATCCAGAATTTTGATCTCTTAAATTTTTCTATTTTGGACAAGATTGTAGTTTTGACTATTATGTCATCTTATTGGAATACGTTCGGTAAAAATACCTTGTGGGTCATAAAGTTCGACAAAAGAACTTTTTTCAAGACGTTCAGTGAAAATAACGTAGCAAATGCCTCCGGAATGACGCGTGGAAGGGTATTTGAGAGCAGTAATTTTACCACAATTATAGGCTGCCATACCCAATGTTTGTGTAGATGTATTTTTGGGATGAAGCCGCCAGGATGCGGCAAGTTCTTTTTGGTTGATTTTTAATTTTTGAAGATTACTGACATTCGTAAGGTCAATAACTTTTTCAAGCCGTGTTTGTAAACTATAGACCACTGAAGGGGGGGCTGCTTTGTTACGAAAATCTGCAAAGCTATTCTGTTTGAATTCTGCTTCGGCTGTTGTTTCTTCTAGTGAAGCATACAAACAAGGTGGGCCATTACGTGGAGTAAAGCGCGCACCTTCTTTTCCTGCACCTAATGCGTATAGGAATTGTTGAGGCGTTATAGATTGCAATGCGGCAAGAGCAATACGCCGGAACAGAATTCCTTCGAATAACTCGAAAGGAAGTTCCAGGAGTTTACGTAATAGTTGATGATATTCGATCATGCAGGATGTCCGAGTAGCGCATCCTCCACGAGGTTTGCAACGACCTTAGCCTGTCCAACGCGAATGATTTCCAGTGGAGAGTGGTTATCGAGTTCGCTGTTGGGAGCGTTTAACCAGCGACGAAAGCTTCCCACATCATTATCTACCAGGATAAGACCACGGGCGATGCGTTCGAAAACTTGCAGTTTAGGTTGCAAACGGACGGCATCCGGAGTCTTATGAACAGATTGAGGCAAGGCACCCAGAAAACTGGAAAACTGGCGTAATGTAACTCCAAATAAGTCCGCAATTTTTCGCGCGTTGAGGCGATGACTAGTCATGTCATATAAACCATCTGTGGCTTGGTTTGTCCCCGGCAAACGTCTTTTTAAATCCTTTTTTGGCGTTCCTATAGTATAAGAAAGAAGAAGAACTTTCAGACGCTGATCAAGTTCCGCAGGACGTGATTGAGTGAGTGCATAATCCACATTTGCTTTAGCTGCCAGTTGTGCAAATTCATGATCCTTAGTGATGGAAGAATCCACGATCAAAAAAAGCGGGATATTGCCTTTGGTGTGTTGAATAACCTCGCGTGCAATACGAAGCGATGAACGTTTGAAGCCTATGGTTATGGCAATAACTGCGGGTTGTTGTCGTTTAATGGCATTGATGAATTCTTTATGTGATTTTTGCCATGAAACATGCAGGCAACTGTTCTGTTGCAAACTTTTTATCGTTTCCGGTCGATCCCCAAAACACAAAAGAGTTTCTATTTTGCTCATATACTAAATATATACTATATATATACTTTTTGTAAACTTTTTTATTTTAGATAAGATGGGGTGTTGGAATCGGATTGATGTTGGCAAGGGTTTTTCGCAATATAAAAGAATGAACAGTCATCATTTGCACTATCAATCCTCAGATGCCTATGGGGTTGCGATTATGGATTATTTATCGGGGGTAGAGGATGTGGTCGAAATAGTGGAACGGGATGACGGGTGTCTGACGCTGGCAGCAGGGCCGGAAATTTATTGTTCCTCTTACGAAGACTGGCCGAGTGCGGAACGCAAAATGATGCGGAAAATAAAAGGGCCGGTGCTGGATCTGGGAGAAGGCGCTGGACGGCACACATT
>CAKUMP010000187.1 GCA_934667795.1 uncultured Chthoniobacterales bacterium
TAATTCCATTAAAAGTATTCAGAGCAATAGCATTTCCACTTAAAACAAACTCCCCTGCCCCTGCCTGAAACAAGATCCTGGTAAATTCAGCCCCTGCAGCAAAGTCATTTACCGGCGTAAGCCTTGTCTCTCCCCCAAACAGCAAGCCATCCGTTCCATCCGTATCCGGTAACGAATTCCAGTTGCCAGATGTGCTCCAATTGTCATCTCCGCCTCCACCACTCCAGGTGCGCTCAGCTCCGTGTACAGAACTGAGGTTAAACATACACAAACTACTCGTCAGCACACCAAGAACGGCAATTGAACTTCGTTTGCAAGGAAGAAAATATCGGGGGCATGTAAGTTTCATGTAATCCATTTAAATATAAAAAAACTGAGTTTGCAAGATTTTTTTTTGAAAAATTAATTTTCAAGGCGGTTTGAAGCTGAAAAATGCAGATTCCTCTTGTATAAGCACGTAATTTGCTTGCTTCTTTTGTAGAAATAGGGAGTCATTAGTTAATGATATTGTTTTTTATATAAAAAACACAGTTTTTATACTTATAGTAGATTATGGCAAAATTGAACCTTATCATTTCTGACTTACGGAGGAGGATTATCACCGCGGGGTTTCAACCTGGTGACAAGATCCCGACGCAGAAAGAACTGGCGCGAGAACTCGGGGTATCGGTTGTGACAATTGGACAAGCGATGCTGCACTTGCAGGAAGAAGGTTTTGTTGCGGCGACACGAGGGAAAGGAACTGTGCTCAGCAAGCGCTCGTTGCCCGTGGAGCGAAAACGCGCGTATGGTCTTTTAATAACCGCGGAAGACGTTCATGACCCGGTGCTGGCATTTCCGGTCAAAGCACTTCAGAATGCATGTGCACAGCATGACCATCAATTGCACATTTTACCTTGTGGTCATTCGCGAGTGACGAGAGCCCAGCTCAAAATCTGGGCAAAGGACGTGGATGCCTGTTTTGTCGTCGGGACCGCGCAACCGGATTTTGTACAGGCTATCAGAACATTAGGGAAGCCGGTTATTTTTCATGGAGAATTTTATCGTGAGCCCTGTCCGCCCTGGGCAGGACAATATACGGTGGATGTGGATGCGCTTGCCATGACTTCGCTGCAGTTTCTGGTAAACATGGGGCATCAAAACATTCTTCTTCTTCGTTCTGGTGGCTCCTGTTATCTGGAAAGCCTAGGGACTTGCTTTACATCCGCGGCAAAATATTTGAAAATTGATAAAGGATTTCGTCAGCATAATATTTCGTTGAAATCTGACGGCTCCGAGTTGCTGGAATTATTGCGAAATGAATACCGCAACGTCACGGCACTGATTGTCGATGGCGGGATGCGCGCCAGTCGGATTTTACACACACTGGGTGAGAATGGAATTCGAGTCCCTGAAGATCTCAGTCTTTTTGCACTAAACGGAGTAGAACCACAATGGTTGATCACTCCCCATCTCAGTAGAGTGGAACCGATGTCATGGGGATTGGGAGATAAACTGTTAGAAATGGCTAATGCCATGATCGAAGGCGATATCGTATTGCGTAAATACGCCGTCCCCAATCTTCATTGGGGAAAAACATGCCACCCCCTGGGAGCGCCGACATCTCCGTCGGCTGAAAAAGATCGTTACACGCAAAGATCTCTTGTCCAACACCCTTAAAAATCGACGTTCATTTAAAGGTCGATGCTCCTGTTTTTTATCCGCAGATTGACGCAGATTAACACAGATTTTTTTGAAGAAATAAGGAGGAAAAATTTGTGTTTATGGGGCAAGTTTACGTCTATTTAGATTGGTTTTGGACATAGTAATAAATCATAACACAAAAGGAATCGCTAATTAGTTAACACATACCGGATCATTTGATAGCCTGGATCAAGTAGTGTCCTCCCTTGGCATTCACGGTTTTTTAAAATGACGGCTCCAATCCACAATCCATTTCTCTTGAATGGGCGCTTCATGTCCAGAATGAGTATGGAAAAAGAATGTGGAAAGATAAAAATGGGGCATTCTGCATCAAAAAATTTCATTTTTCAAAAACATCTCGCTAGAGTAGAGAAGGGTGCAACCCAATGTTCCGGCACCCCGCCATAGAAGCGACAAGACGTATGCACTGAAATGCCTCCATGAGAGGAACTCGCGATACATGCCGGCGGATGTGCCCACAAAACTGCGTCTGAAAACGCACAACACTTCTGCATAGCCCATCGTGATGGCGACCTTCAGCGTCCCCTCGTTAAACATGTTGCGTTTGCTCTCGTGACTCCCGATGAGTCATCTCATGCTGACACTATTTTCAGATCCATACGCACGAGCATTCAGCAAAATGGCACCTGAAAACCACATTTTGTTTCTCATTAAATCTCCATAAAGCTACAGCATATTTTCAATAGAGAATCCATAGCTTTATTCATTCTACTCCCCTTCACTTAACCAAAATTCCATATTCTATGAAAAACTTGCTACATACTCAAACTCGCATCAAAATCGTTTCATTATACATCGTACTTTTCGTCCTGGCTTTTCAATATACCAACGCCGCTCTCATCATCATGGTGGACCCCAACGAGAAAACATTCTGACTGACCGGACAAGCTACTGGTGAGCCGGGGGAGGTCTTCGACGGTTTTGAGTCCGAGTACCGGATTTTTTGGGACAATAATGAGCCCGGTGGCGACGGATACGAGGATTTCCTTCCCAAAACAGCCTTTACCATCATTGGAAATAGTTCATCTGCAGGTTATAGTATGTTTCTTCATGGTGGGGGCAATGTGAATGGTGTTCTTTCTTTAACCACTGATAGCACCACCACTTTAATGGAAAATCCATCGATCATAACCAGCTATGCTGACTGGAATCCTGCAGTTGCCACGCAACTTGAAAATAAAGCCGCAAGCAATGCTGTCGTTGGAATGCGTAATAATGGTGGTTCTGCATCTTTCGCGATGACCTTTCAGACAATCCCCGAACCATCCACAGCAGCACTTCTTTTCGGTGGATTCGTACTTTCCGTATATTCCCGCCGAAAAAGAAATTCAATAGTGCCGTGACACCTCTCTGGAAGTTCCGACCCCTGGGAGCGCCGACGTCCCCGTCGGCAGACTTGGAGTGCAGCGGTATCCGCCGCTTTGGATTGAGACTAGTTTTCAACATCTTTTGGGCGAAAAACTTTCCTCCCTGCATGTTCTTGTGGACATTCATAAAACGATGAAATATGCTGCGATAAATCATAACCCAGGTATTTGACAAAATATGACCTTCTCTGATTTTCCAAAAACCAATATGTGGACTTTTCTATATGGACTTGGATGACCCGATGGCAGGTGGCACCGGACACACCATTCGCGTTTGCGCGCAGGAGGGGGTTCCCTCAGCCTTTCAGGATTCCTGGCAAAACTGGATAGACGAATAATAGTCGAACCCCCAATTTTAGTCCTATATCCCTTTGCTGCCCTGACCTCCTTTACGTGAACCCCTCTGACACAGCCCTCACCCCCATGAACTCTGCCATAGCCTCTCGAAAAAATCTTCGTGTCTTCGTTTCCTCGTGTGAGATTAAAGGCCGTTGTAACTCAATCGTTTTTTTATTTCACACAAAGGTATTTTTAAAATAAGGTAATGCGAAGGGCGGTGAGATGGCACATCCAGAAAGAATTATCTCACACGAAGTCAGGAAGACACGAAGAATTGACCTAATAAATCCTGCCTCAAATACCGACATTGAATATCTAATAAAATTTTTATAACAGGAGAATAGAAATGTCTGACCCCATATACATCATGTTTTTACAACTCGCTCGTGACACAGCAGTTAATATGATGAATAACGCGCTCTATATTCAAAAGGAACTCCCTGGCATTGATGTACCAGACGATCTCCGCAGCAAAATTGAGGAGGTTTGCAAAAGTCTTATTAATACCAAACATGATGTACTCCACGAGCTTTTTGGTTATTCGCGAGAGCAAGGCGAGTCCACCACCTTCGGAGAACGCATTCTTTACGACCTATCCGAACCCGTGGGAGAAATGCACCCTCTTGTCATGGAGCTTCAATCGCTGTCAGAAAAAGACAAGCGATATAGTCTCGCTTTCATATTGATCGCGGAATCATCAATCAATATTCTAACTGTTTTCCAACAAGCAGAAGCCGCTTTTAGTGTTTGGAGAGATAAAGAATCCAATACAGAAAACGCTGGAGATAATAAATGAAAACAACTGCATAAAAAAGAGATGACGAGAAACAATGTACTTACTGAAAACAACTTTGTTTAGCATTGCCTGTGGACTTATCTGTGCAATGACATTCGTGTCTTCGTTTCTTCGTGTGAGATAATTCTTTCAGCGTGTACCACCTCATCCACTTCCGGCTTACCTCATTTAAAAATACATTCGTGTGAAATGAAAAAACGATTGAGTTACAACGGCCTTTAAGTCTCACACGAAGACACGAAGAAGAATGTCTGGATTTTTATAAATTTTCTTTACGTGAAACTTTTCTCCAAAGCATAGCATCTTTCTGCGTTTTGTTTTATTTTCCAAAAAAATAATCTGTGTAAATCTGCGTTAATCTGCGGATCCCTTAAGACTTTAATCTGCGGATCAAAATACCAGGAGATCGGCAGAAACAGGTAAGGCATTCCCTAAAGTGTCATTTTTAAAGGCTTTATTTATTTGTGGGTAATGGGCAGAACGTGTCACCGTACTCCTAAACTACAACACTTTGACGAAATCATTTGATACGGTACGATACGTGCGTGCGTCGATATATTCTCCTTCCGGATGTTCTTGTTTAAATTCCTCGGGAATCGGTTCGTAGTAACGACGCTCCAGTTCGTATGGTGGCTGGAAACGAGTGTAGGCCGGGATTTCGTCCAGACGCTGCACCGCAGATTTTGTACCGGCTGTGATTTCTGTACAAATGGCGTCTTTATCTTTGTGCACCGCACTTTCAATTCCGGTTCCATATTTTGTGGTAACCGTCTCGATTTGCGGGATAAACATTTTTGCTTCCATCGCGGCTTTATCATCTCCGGAAAGAAAGATGGTGGGGACGCCATGACGTCCTACCAGGAGCGCACTCACACCAAATTCTCCGATAAATACCCCGTTCAAACGATAATACAAAACCGTTCTGGAGGAAAAGGT
Source organism: uncultured Chthoniobacterales bacterium (assembly GCA_934667795.1). Lineage (GTDB taxonomy): Bacteria > Verrucomicrobiota > Verrucomicrobiia > Chthoniobacterales > CAKUMP01 > CAKUMP01. Next base: position 5,143 of record CAKUMP010000187.1, read on the forward strand.
ATGACAAAGCGGCGCATCCACGGTTCCTG
>CAKUMP010000188.1 GCA_934667795.1 uncultured Chthoniobacterales bacterium
GAAGACGCAAAACTTCAACTGCTGGTAGGAGAAGCACCTGCCATCCGTCGTTTAGGAACAGCGCCATTCTCGTATGTACGTCATCAGCAGCCACACGATAAAAACACATTGGAAACCTGTTATGTCTGGGTGCATGAAGCCGGACGTGAAAGCAAAATCCGTTCTGTCAGAGCAGAAACCAAAGGAATGAATGTGGTGGTGATTATTGAAAAAGAACAGGGGAAAGAAATCATCTTTAGTGGGGAAAATGAGGAAAGTCATTTTCAATTTGAGGGATGGACATTTACCGGGCGAATGGCGTATGCGTCAGAAACAGCTTCAGAAAAAGCAGGAGCAGTTTTCAGTGGCAATAAACTGGAACAAAACTCCGAGCTTGTAGCAAAAGCAAATCTATCATCCTTTGGAACCGTCGTAAGTACGACTCGTCGAGAAACGGGCGCAGATCAGGATTCCATATTGGTGGAACTGAAAGAAAGTGTGGTGCAAGAGGGAGGGAAACCAAATCTTGTTCATGTGGACTTTGGAGATTTTATTCGTTTCAGTATTCCGGTGGAAAAAATCGTCCAGGAAGAGGGAGGAATGCGCTTGCATTTAGCACATTCTCCCGGGTTTGATATCGAAGCGAAGAAAGCCATTATGAGCAATTCTCCCGGGTGGGCATTTTCCGGAGTGCCATCTGTTCGGATTGACTATAAAGTAACGTATCCATGAAAAAGTCATCATCCAATAAAACGAAGAAACCGGTAACAAATGTAGATTATTGCATTTCCTATATTTTGCAGAAAATTGAATCTGGAGAACTTGCGGATGGGGCGCGTCTGGGAGAGCCATCGCTGGCAAAAGAAATTGGGGTGGACCGTGCTACCGTGCGTACTGCATTTGAGCGATTGAGTGCCTCCGGAATTCTCGAGCGTAAGGCGCGTTCGGGAACTTATCTTAAAGGGATGTCGCTGGATGATATTCGCGCGGCGAATCAGGTGCGTGTTCAATTGGAATCCTTGAGTGCTCGGCTGGCGGCAGAAAAAGCAACGGACGAGGAGTTGGAACTTCTCATGAAAAATGCAAAAATTGTGGATGAATTAACAGATCAATACATGGCGGGTCAGGTATCTTTATGGTCGTCGATCCGCAGTCTGGAAATCGAATTTCATACCATGATTGCACGTCTTAGCCGTAATTCTTACCTGCTATCCATGTTAAGTCGGAGTTCTTTTTTACAAGTATGTTTCCCATTTTTTGTTTTATCCAAATCGATGGAACCGGGGAGTGTCCGTAACTATTTTCAGGACACTGTGGCCAGTGTGGATGTTGTAAAAGCCATACAGAGTCGTGATCCTGAACGTGCGGCAGAAGTCATAACCTGGCACGTAGAGGGGTCCCTGTATCTTTACAAAAAGGTGACAGATGATCTGGAAAGTGGTGCGCTGGCTTCCAAACAAAAAGTGAATTCCCGGGCGAAAAAGAAAAAGGATTAAAATGCAGCTTTCTTTAAAAGTTGGAATTATCGGGTTCGGGAAAATCGGACAAATCCATTGGGAGCATTTAAAGGAGATTCCGGAAGTCGAGTGCCTTGCCATTGCAGAACGGGCATCAGGATCAGGATGGGAAGCGAAAATTCCTTCGGAAATCCATTGCTTTAATGATTGGCGAGAAATGCTGGCGTTAGCGGAGCTGGATGCAGTCATTATTTGTCTGCCACATGCTTTGCATACGGAATGTGCGGAGGCAGCGATGCAGGCAGGGAAGCATGTGTTTTTGGAAAAGCCATTGGCAACAAAATTGGAAGACGCACAAAACCTGCTACGTATTGCGGAAGAGAATCGTTTACGTTTAATGGTCAATATGACCCATCGTTTCTATCCTCCCTTGTTACGTGCGAAAGAGTTATTACAGCAGGGTGTGATTGGGCAAGTTATTTCTGTGCGTGATTATTATATGGAGGGGATAACGCGCAGTGAGTTTCCTGCATGGTTTTTTGATCCGGAACTGGCCGGAGGAGGAGTTGCGATGACAGATTCCATTCATCTGGTGGACCGCGTGAGCTGGCTACTGGAAGAGCCGTTGAAATATGCGGGAGGTGTTGGACATAAATTATCTCCGGAATCCGAGGTGGAAGATTGTGCGGAAATTTTATGTCATAGTGCATCAGGAATTCCCATTACGATAGGATCTTTTTTCTTTACCGGACCTAAAACCTGGGAAGACGGATTAACGTTATTTGGGACCAAAGGGGTGATACATGTCCAGGCATGGTCGCATGTAGAATGGCGTTTGTATAATGGAACCCCTCAACGTGAAGAGGGGTATTCTGTAGCAAAAGAAGCACGTGCACTTGTTGGGTTGCGTGCGGCACTGGAAGAATTTATTGTTGCACTCAGGGAAGGACGAGAAACAAAATCAGATGGGGTTTCTGTTTTGAATGCTCAGGAAGTCATTGAAGCATTTTATCGAGAAGAAGGAAATATTTTATGACAAAAACATATTCATCGCCTGCTAGTTACGATCTTCATTTGCATACTTATTGGAGTTATGACGCAACAGCAGGAGCAGAGCTTTATTTTCATCAGGCACGAAAACTTGGAGTGCGTTGTCTGGCGATTACGGAACACCATAATATTGACTCTGCACCGGAAGTTGAGGCGTTAGCTATGCAATTTCCGGAAGTGAGAGTTATCAGGGCTGCTGAGTTATCTGTGAACACCTCCATTGGTCCGGTGGACCTTTTATGTTATAATCTGCCGTCGGAGCCGACAGGACGCTTTGCTGAAGTTTTACAGGAATATAATGAATGGCAGCGTGCGTCGGGAGGTTCCAAATCTGCTGGCATGCAGGCACTTGGATACGATTATTCCGATGAAGCGCGGCTTGAACTTTTGCGAACGTATCGCCCGGAACGCGTCCTTGCGCGTCAGGGAGCAACTGCAGTAAAACATGCTTTTGAAATACAATATTTTCAGGATCGTGGATATTTTTCTTCTGATGAAGAGAAGGTAAACCTTATGCGTCGTCTTGCAGAGGTACAAAAACGTCCCTTATATCCAGATGTGCATCGTGTCGTCACTGCGGTAAAAGAAGCAGGCGGACTGGTGGTTATTGCCCATCCGACCGGGTATTTTTTACGTGACGATTTAACGCGTATGGATGCGCTGCGTGAAGAATGCCAGCTTGACGGCATTGAATGTGCGCATCGGATGGTCCCTCCCGAACTGAGTACTTTTTATCGTGCCTATTGTCTCAAACATGGTTTGCTTTCAACAGCGGGATCGGATTGCCATAATCCTGAAGATATTTTAACACCACCGGAAAACTGGGGGTATACGCCACTGCATCGATTTGCCTGTCACATAGGGGAAGACATCTGGCTGGAAGAATTTTTGGAACGTTTAAATTAATTATAATGAACTCTCACCATTTGTCATCGCCCCATTCTGTTTTTGAGGACATCGAATCCCGGGACATTCAAGACCCGAAAATTATAACGGTCTGTGGCCCTATATCGCCTGAAGAATTAGGTATTACCCAGACGCATGAACATATCTGGTTAAATGCGTATGCCCATTATAAGGACTATGGATTTGTGTTGGAAGACGAAGACACCATGATTGCAGAACTTGGTGAATTTTATCAGCGTGGGGGACGCTCACTCGTGGAAGTCACCACTGCGGAGATCGGCAGGGATCCGGAAGCATTGCGTACCATTTCGCAAGGATCTGGCGTCAATATTATCATGGGATGTGGATGGTACCGGGAATTTGCATATCCTCCCGAAGTACTGGAAAAAACAAGCCGTGAGCTTGCGAGCGATTTAGTGCATGAAATTCGGAATGGGGTGGGGGATACCGGAATTTGTCCTGGTATTATTGGGGAGATAGGAACCGGGGTTGGACATATTCTGCCTGCGGAAGAACGGGTTTTTCGTGCCGCGGCTTTAGCACAGCAGGAAACCGGGCTTGCGATTACCACCCATACCACACGCTGGGGGACGCTGGCGCTCGAACAAATTGCGATGCTGGAAGAATTTGGAGCGGATCTTTCGCGTGTTATTATTGGACACTTGGGAGACCGAATTGGAGTGAAACATCTTTTGCCTATTGCAGAACAGGGCGTGTATCTGGAAGTGGATAATGTTGGGTATCTGGATTATCAACCGGAATGGGTGCGTGCAGACAATGTGGCGGCCTTGGTAAAAGAAGGGTTTGTGCGTCAGGTATTACTGTCGCAGGATATTTGTCTGCTTTCTCATCTTAAATACCAGGGGGGAAATGGATACGGATATCTGCTTGAAACTTTTATTCCTCTATTAAAAGAACGAGGAGTAACCGATGAAGATATTCACATGATGTTGGTGGAAAATCCTGCCCGTGTTCTTAGTGTTTCCAGTTAGTTTTTTATAAAAATGCAAAATTCTGATCTTTATAAAATTCCGAAAATCATCAATGCTGCGGGATATTCCACGCGTGTCGGGGGGAGTTGTCCTTCGATGGAAGTATTGCAGGTCATGCAATGGGCGCAGCAATATTATTTTGAAATGGATGATTTGCTGGCGCATTCGTCGGAAGTCATTTCCCGCATTACGGGTACGGCAGCGGGGATTGTCACATGTGGTGCCAGCGCGGGGTTAACGCTTGGAGCGGCAGCGATTCTGGCAGGAGATGATTTGGAAATGATGGAAGCATTGCCGGATGTTTCCAGGATTCAGCGACAGACATTTCTTTATCCGGAAACGAATTATTATGATTATGATCATTCGGTGCGGGGTTCTGGAGCGCAATTAGAAATGTTTTCTTTTGCGGAAGAAGGGCTGGAAAAGCGGCTTCAATCTGCCTTTTCCGAAACACTTGCAGGAGTGGTTTATGTCTGGAAACATCGTCATGATAATGAAATCATTCGACGTATTGCTGCCATTTGTCGGGAGTCCGGAGTATCTTTTCTTTTAGATGGAGCGATGTGTCTTCCGCCGCATGAAAACCTGCAGGACATTGGTGCGCTGGGAGCAAACCTGGTTGCGTTAAGCGGAGGGAAACATTTAGGAGGGCCTCAGAATTCAGGATTGCTTTTTGGAGATACGGCCTTGATTCGCAGTGCGTGGTTGCAGATGGTGGATATGCATGTTCGACCGTCCGCGTGGACTCAAAAGCAATTATTGGAAGACGGGATATTGCCT
>CAKUMP010000189.1 GCA_934667795.1 uncultured Chthoniobacterales bacterium
TATCCATGATAAAGGGATACCCGATGATGACAGAAGGAATTGCCAGCAGAATCAGCGGCACGGTCATGCTCATAGGTGCTTCATGTGCTTTTTTCGCATCTTCCGAATTCGGGTGGTTCAGGAAAGTCACTACATAGAGACGTACCATATAGAATGCAGTCAATCCTGCGGTAATGACGGCTGGCCAGAAAAACAACGGATGTTTTGCATAGGCCGCAACCAGTATGGCGTCCTTACTCCAGAATCCACTGAATACAAACGGGAATCCAATCAATGCCAGTGTCCCGATTCCGAAAGTGAGAAACGTAATGGGCATTTTATTTTTCAACCCGCCCATTTTCCAGATGTCCTGTTCATGGTGCATTCCGTAAATCACTGCACCCGAGCCGAGGAAGAGTAAAGCTTTGAAAAATGCGTGAGTGATCAAATGGAACATCGCGGCACCTGCTGCAGCGAGCCCGACTGCCATGACCATATACCCTAACTGCGAAAGAGTGGAGTAAGCGAGAATCCGTTTGATGTCGTTTTGCTGGGTTGCCATCAGCGCTGCGAGTACCGCAGTCACGACCCCGATAATGGCAATGACATTTAAAGTCGTTGCGGATGCTTCAAACAGAAAGAACGAACGTGCAAGCATATAAACCCCTGCAGCCACCATGGTTGCCGCGTGGATCAATGCAGAAACCGGAGTCGGGCCTTCCATCGCATCCGGCAGCCAGACGTGTAAGGGGAATTGGGCAGACTTTCCAATCGTACCGCAAAATACCAGTAACCCGGCAGCGGTAATCAAGCATGTGTTTAAAGTGTTTGCTCCAAGAAACTCCTGGATTTCCGAAAAGAACACCGAACCCGTCAACCCCCATACCATCAGAATCCCCAGTAAAAATCCAAAGTCCCCTACCCGGTTCGTAATAAATGCTTTTTTCGCTGCATCTGCCGCAGCCGGTCGCTCGTACCAGTGCCCAATCAATAAATAGGAACTCACCCCCACCAGTTCCCAGAAAATAAACATCATGATAAAGTTGTCCGCCAGAACAATCCCTAACATGGAAAACATAAATAACGAAAGCCCACCAAAGAAACGCGCTTTCCCGGCATCCTCTTGCATGTACCCCAAGGAATAAACATGGACCAGCAAGCCAATCCCGGTCACCACCAGCAACATCGCTTTGGACAATTCATCAATCGTAAAGCCAATGGTAATATTAAAATCAGGAAGCGTTGCCCACTGCAGAGAGGTGGCACTATCTCCTCCATTTCCGAAAAACAGAACCAGGCTGCCAATAAACGAAACAATGACCGCCAGAACCGATATGCCGGAACTGGCAACCTTCGACTTTTCAGTCACCAGCAAAATAAGCAGGGCTGAAACCAACGGCGCTAATAATACAATCCAGGGAAGCATGGGGGAATTTTACTCAGTTAAATTTATTACATTTTGAGGGAATTAATGTCCTCAACATGGGTAGTTTGTTTTCGTCGATAAAGCGCCACAATGATGGCCAGTCCGACCGCGACCTCAGCAGCAGCTACGGTAATGATAAAGAAAACCAGAATCTGCCCATTCAAGTTAGGCAAGCCTTCCACGACGTTAAAACGTGCAAAGGATACCAGCGACAGGTTTGCTGCGCTTAACATCATTTCCAGACACATGAAAATAACAATAATATTTCTCCGCAAAAGTACCCCTGCCAGTCCAATAGCGAAGAGGGCTCCACTTACCATTAAATAATCATTTAAGCTCATTATCGCAGCTCCTTCTTACTAAGAATGATCACACCAACGGTCGCTGCCAGCAGCAACGCACCAATGACCTGAAACGGCAGGTTATAATGGGTAAATAATTCCAGCCCCACCAGTCGCACATCATCCAGACGCTCAATACTCAATTCCGGCATCGGCGCTTTTCCCGCTTCAAAACTCCTCACCACCGACCCAAGAATAAATAAAAACCCCGCAACAATCAGAACACCGCCACTAAATGCGAGGTGGTTCAGGTTCCGGGCTTTTTCTTCCTTCAGGTCCAGAAGCATGATGATAAACAAGAATAAAACCATCACCGCACCCGTGTAAACCAGCACCTGGATAATCCCGATAAAATAGGCATCCAGAGACACAAAAAGTGCCGCCAGACAAATAAAGGAAACCACCAGGCTCATCGCACTCGACACCGGGTTCTTCAATAAAACCACTAATGCTCCAAATCCCAACATCAGGATCGAAAATATCCAAAATAGTATAGGTGACATAATTAGTACGTTTTCGTTTTCGTCAGTAAATTTGTTTGCGTTTCAGAATGTTCCATTTATTTCCGTTCATTCCATTTATGAACCAGCCCGGTCATGACACCGCCCAATTCGTACAATTTTTCTTTATCATGAACCATTTCTTTGCGATTCAGCCCCGTAATGGCATAATCTTTCCGAAGAAAAATGGCCTGTTCCGGGCAGACTTCTTCACAAAGTCCACAATAAATGCAGCGAATCATATCGATTTCAAATGCCTGTGGGAATTTTTCGACTTTTTCCCATTTACTGCCTTTAGGGATTTCTCCGGGAGTGATCCGGATTGCGCGTGGCGGGCAAATAAACTCACACAACTGGCAGGACACACAGCGTTCGCGGCCGTGTTCGTCTTTTACCAGCGTCGGGGCACCTCGGTAATGTTTCGGCATGTGCGCATCCCAGCGCTCTTCCGGATATTCCATCGTCACTTTTGTGCGACGTAATAAAATATTTTTGAAGTGCTTAAAGGTAATCGCCAGCCCTGCGACAATCGAAGGGATATAAAATTTTTCTGCCAGCGACAGTTTAGGTCTTTTAATGACAATAGCCATGGTTATTTAGCAAGGTAAACAAGAATAATTGCGGTTAAGAAAATGTTAATCAGTGCGATTTCGAAAATATAAACCCATCCCAGCCGCATCAACTGGTCATAACGGAAACGGGGAAGCGTCCAGCGGACCCAGATAAAGAAAAAGAGGACAGAGACCACTTTCGCAAAGAAAACGCCCACATTCACCAGCCCCCAGAACCATCCGCCTTCTGCAACAGGAATTCCGGGAAAATGCCACCCCCCAAGGAACAGGGTGACAATGACAGAGGCACCCGCAATCATCGCCGCATATTCTCCAAGGAAAAAGAGGGCAAATTTCATGGAAGAATATTCGGTGTGATACCCTCCAACCAGTTCTGTTTCTGCTTCGGGCAAGTCAAACGGCAAGCGGTTTGTTTCCGCAAATAAGCAAATGGTAAATACCACAAACGAAATACACAGCGGGATCCATAATAAAAACCGCTCCAGATTAAACCCGTTAAACCAGATCGGTAGAACGAGCCAGCCATTTTCAATCTGGTATTGAACGACTTCGGACAGGTTCATGTGGCCGATGATCAGGAACAAAGGAATCACAGACAACCCGAGTCCGATTTCATAGGAAATCATCTGTGAACTGGAACGCAAGCCACCCAGGAATGGGTATTTGGAATTCGACGACCACCCGGCCAGCGTAATCCCATAGACACTCAGGGAAGTAATCGCGAAGATAAAAAGAATTCCCGCATCAATATTCGCAATGACCAACGGAATATCTCCGAAGGATTGTCCCAGTAAGGGCTGGAAAATGAAATCCAGGTTGATCGAGGGGCCGAACGGAATCACCGCCAGCACCATCAATGCCGGGATCATCGTAAGTGCAGGAGCCAGCCAGTAGAAAAACTTGTTTACATAAGCGGGCGTAAAATCTTCTTTCAGAAAAAGTTTTGCTGCATCCGCAACGGGTTGAAGCAAGCCTTCAAATCCCACCCGGTTTGGGCCCACGCGATCCTGAATGAACGCACAGACTTTCCGCTCCAGAAGAACCGTTGCGGAAACCAGTGGCAGCACCACTCCGAAAATGATGACCAAAGATTTAACTAACGAACTTATAATGAAAAACCAGTCCATAATAATAATTACGCTTGAGCCCCCGTGGTTGTGGCACCGTGCGGTCCATCCGCCGGATCGACTTTAATATCCAAAGTGATTCCGCGGTCACCTATGCGGCTCAGGGTTAATCCTTCCAGCGGAGCACAACTTCCTGCCAGATCACGAAACACATCTTCAATCATAAAATAATCCGCTTCTCCACCTGTCCCACGAATCAGGTCTCTCAGGATTTCAAAATCATCCCGTGCCATTCCAGGAGAAGCCACTGCCCGGTTCAAACGTTGTAAACGCCCTTTAACGTTTATCATGGAACCTCGCTTTTCTGCGAAAGAAGCCGCAGGTAAAACAACCGAGGCATGTTTGGTCGCCGGATTCGATAAAATATCCATCACGACCAGAACCTTCAATTTCGCTAAATCCTGTTCTGTCAGTCCGCATTTCAGCGCATTTTCTCCCAGCAGCAGAAGGGCTTCATATTTACCGGAGCGTACCCCTTCCACAATGTCCGCAAGCTTTGCGCCAGGACGATCTCCCGCCACTCCTGTCAGCTTCGCCCCATTCGTATTCGGGTTGCGATCTGCACTGACTAAAATCCCGTCCGGCTCGCCACGGCGTGGTAAAATATCCACCGCATCGGTCTGTAATTGACGCGTCAGCCTGGACACCAGGAACAACTCTTCGTTTGTCATCCGTCCGGAAGCAATCACTGCTGTTTTTCCGGAAGCAACTTCTGACAGTAAACGGCTTGCCTCTTTCAGCGCAGTGTCCCAGGTCGTATCCTGTAACTCCCCATTCTGTAACACCTGAGGCGTCAGCAAACGGGAATCACTGTCAATATATTTAAAATTCAACCGATGCGAATCCGGCAACCAGCACTCGTTCACATCATCGTTCTCACGTGGAGTAATCCGATAAATGGTATTTTCGCGGCTGCCAATAAGGATATTTGATCCCGTTCCGCAGTTCACATCAATCGATTTGGTTTCCTTAAGAAACCAGACGCGCATCTGAAACCGGAAATCACTGGAAGTCAATGCCCCCACCGGACAAATATCCACGGTGTTCAGGGAATAGTTGCTGTCCAGAACACGGTCAGGATGGCAAGTCAGTGTCGAGTAGGACCCGCGGTCTACAAATCCAAGCACATCATCATTGGCCACTTCCTGCATGAAGCGGATACAACGGGAACAAAGGATACAGCGTTCATCATCCAGCGTCACCCGAGGTCCAAGT
>CAKUMP010000190.1 GCA_934667795.1 uncultured Chthoniobacterales bacterium
AATCAATGTTTATTTACGTTGTTCCTAGATAAAAATTTAAAAGAATAATCTGTGTTAATCTGCGTTAATCTGCGGATCCTTTCTCTTATTTCTCGAATTTATGGATAAGTTAATCCGTATGAGGCAACGCCTTAGACCCAGTGTAAGGGTAATCTAAAATTTTTACGGGGCGTAGGTGGTTTGGAAATATTCGAAAACGGATTTTATTTCGTTATCAGAAAGTGCGCGGTTATAGAGAGCAATAGCGGAAATTCCACCGTCCAGGAACCATTGTTTTCTGCTGTTGGAACCGATATGCAGGCTGTCTTCTCCTGAGATATCCGTGACTTCTTTTAAGGGCCGATCTGCCACAATAACTTCGCCAACCTGCATGGTTATAAGCCCGTCTGCTTCGAGGCGAACCGACATGATCATGAGATCCCCGGGCGATACATCAGGAATGGCAGACCATTCCAGACTTTGTGGCTGAAGGCTGAAATTTTCATCCTTCACTCCGAACTGAATGCGATCTCCCTGTGCTTGCGCTTCATTTGCTTTGCGATTCGCCAGATAAAACCCGGTCTGGGCGCTATTGACATTTTTTGTATCCAGCAACGCCATGTCTTTGCTGAAATCCGAAAGGGTAAAGGCAATAAAAAGTGTCAGACTGTTTTTGAGGTTTAAATCGATCGCTTCGAGATGCATGTAATCATTGCGCCCATCAAATTGGAGAATGGGCACTCCGGACTCCTGTATTTTCCATTGGGGCTGGTTATCAGGAGTAGGCTGAATAGCAGGAAAAGGACCGGTCGTGGCGAGATCATTCCATTCAAACGCAGATTCCGTTTCTAACACATTTTCATCAGGAGCGAACCAGAACTGTAACCCGGAAACCTCATTCGGGGCAACCGGGGATGCCTGGATGCAGGAGAAAGCTGTCAGGAAAAGTCCGCAGAGTACAGATTTGGTAAAAAGCAGTTTACACATAATAAATGATCCTGGTTATTAGCGGGCAACAATTTAAGTGAAAAGGGGTTGTGACTTTGTGGAAGCGCAAGGGACAGGGATAAAAGTAAAAGGAATGGTGCTGAGCTGTGGCGGGGTTTTGCCATTGAGGAATAATTGCATGGACTCTGCCAGTTGGTTGGCGCGCTGGCGAATAGAGTAGGCGCAATGCGTAAAAGGACGTTCAAAGACCAGTGGGGCGGTGTCTGCTCCATAGACATAACAATCCTCCATCCCCAGATGCTCTGCCGGTAACGTTTTTAACGCATTTTGAATCGAAGGAAAAACCATATCATCTGTGATCATCAGACAGTCCGGCGCATGATGGGGCGTCTTCCAGGCATGTCTGAATTTTTGAAGTTCTTTAGGCGTCGCATTCACGGGGATCCGAAAGACCGACAATTTCAATTGATACTCGGCCGCCAGTTGAATCGCCAGGGGTTCGATCGAGCTGGAATACTCGGTATTAAGACACACAAATGCCAGATGGTTGCGCCCGTTTTTTCGCATGATTCCAAATGCCTGGTGGAGCATTGCAGAAAAATCGGTATTCACAATATAATCGGCAGAACGTTCAGCTCCCACCAATGGGATATTTTGTTTTTGCAGTTTGGACAGCCAGGAAGTGTGTTTGCGTGAAGAGATCGAAATGACGCCAGAGATGCGTTTTAAATGCAAATCATCCAGAAAATCGCGACAGGTCAGTTCTCCCAGTTCAAATCCTACACGCAAATATCCCAGGTACGGACGGTTGGGAATGTTGCGTTTTAATAACGCAAGCCGGACTTCCTGCAAAAGGCCTGGATAATAAGAAGAAAGCTCAGAAGAAGAAATGTCTGCTTCCAGCAGAACCGCGACATGACGCTCCCCCGGTGCGGGTTGTTGAATGGTGTAGGTTCCACTCCCCAGACGTCGCTCAATATGCCCTTCATTTTCCAGAAGATTTAATGCCGCTCGAACGGTAGAGATAGAAACTCCTAACATTCGCGACATATCCCGTTCTGAAGGCAAACGAATCCCAGGAATTTGATGTTGAAGGTACTCCTGCTGCAACATCGCAATCACTTTTTGATACAATGGCTGCTTCACGTTCTTGCGTTCCACTGGCGTATTTTCAGGATTCATAAAAATTTATTTTAAATATTTTAGTGAGGATCAAAAACCGGTTCAGGCCCGCGGCGTTCAATCACATGATGATATGGCGCATTTTCATCCGCAGTATATTGCAGCCCGCTGACATTATCCAGAATCAGAATCCCGCGACGTTTTTCTTCCTGCTTGGGATCCACGACTTCCTGAATAAATGCTTTGTTTTTGTTAAACATCGTATTGCGGAAAGTCACATTGGAGCCCGGATGAAGTGCCCCCACGCTCCCACCTTCGGCTGCGGTGCGCTGGTACAGGACACAGTTGTCAAAGTTTACCCGTGCTACGTAAGAGGTGTAGTATTTTGCTTCGGGATTAACATCAAATAACATCGGGTCTTCTCCATTGGGTTGTTCCCATCGTACTCCGTAAAAGTTATAAAATCCAGTGGACCAGTTGATAGGGGAAAAAGAAACTTCCTCACTGGCCGGATCCAGCAGCAGGGTGGTGCCTTTGTGATTAATGACATATCCCCCCATCATGGTGATATTTCCTCCCTGATTCACATGAAAGACGATCGGAATGCGTCCTTCCGGTACATTTTTAAGCTCCGCAGTCGAAAATCCAAAATAACAATTCACAAAATGAACCCCCATACATTGATGATTGTTTAAACGTACTGCAGTCAGGCAGTTTCTCCAGCGACAATTATGAAAATTCAGACTGTCTGTCATATTCCGTCCAATGGTCATGACCCCCATTGCGAATTCCTGTATATAAACGCCATCAAAGTCGAAATGATAGGTGGGTTCTCCCGGACCTTCATGCAGGGTGTCTTCCAGCAAAAACGCAGTGGCATTTTCCTGAATCGTAGAACGCAGTTCCAGTTTGGAAAATGCAAATTCCGCACATCGTTGTACATGAAAAAGAGGCTGGTCTTTTCCGGTAAATTTTAAATGCGACTGACGCTTTCCATCTCCAAAAATAGTTCCCCCACGGATATCGGAAACAGGGATGGTACGATTAATGAGATAGCGCCCTTGCGGGATATAAATCGAAGGAATTCCAATAACAGCAGAGGCACCTTTGGTTCTGTTTATTTTAAAATTCGCGGCAGAATTGGCTGCTCGCAATGCTTCCATAATCGCCACAAAGTCCGCTTCATCTTCCAGCGTGTAACGATCGCTCCCGTATTTCGTATCAATTTCTTCCTGCGAGGCAAACGTCTTTTTCAACGGGTGCGACTGCCCGTCTCCCACTGCTCCAAATTCAAAAATATTTAAAATCCGATGCGCAAAATTTTCCGTCTCTTCTGCCTCGGCAGCCGGTGCCGCATTTTCCGTTTGCCCAAATACAGGGGATATAAATGAACTCATCCAGACAAGCGTGGATACAATACCAATAATTTTTAAAGAACGCATAAATAAGTGTATAGTGAGGGGTAAATGTGATAGTTTTGGTAAATTGATAAGTATTAATTGCGTCCTATCACTTAAATGTCAAGAAAAAATGGAAAATAGTCCATATTGCTGGGAATACTTCTGTTTTCGGCAAGAAAGTTTAGCAACAGGGATGTTTTCAGTTTTTATTAAAGTAACTGACTTAAGAATGTTTGTGCGGGGACAACCGTGGGGAGTTTTTCTGAAAAACAATCTGCGGAGATAAAAGGTAACTCCATAACTACTTGAAATGCATGAGGGGCATTCGTTTCATTTTGGAAATGCGATAGAGTGGGGGAAAGTTTGGTGTCGGAGGTTTTCACTTCTACTAGAAACCAGGGTTTTTTATCACGGACGACCAAAAAATCGACTTCGCGTTTCAATTTATCTCGCAGGTGATACAATCCAAACTCTCCGAGTCCCATATCTGTCCAGCCTTCTACAGCTTTAAGTAAATGACAGGCGATAAAGGTTTCTGCTCGTGCTCCCGGATTGGTGATTCCTGACCAATCACGTAAAAACCATTTCGGTTCTTTTCGTAAAGCTTTTGTCACATTTTTAAACCACGGACGCACTAAAAAACCATAATGTAATCTTCCAAGTAAATTTATCCAGCGTCGGATGGTATCTACTGATACGTTTATGTCAGTTGCCAGATTTGAATAAACAAGTTGCTGTCCAGAGCGTTCCGCAAGAATTTCCATGAGCACTTCCATGCTGCCTAATTCCTGAATACGCGTCACCTCTCGTAAGTCTTCTTTGGTTAATTGTTCGTGACGAAGAGCACGCCATCTACGCGTAAAACGAATATCTCGTTTTAAAAATGGTTCAGGAAATCCTCCATGTATCAATAATGCTTGCCATTCACTATCCGTAATCTTTTGTGGCTGTCGAATAGGCTCATCCGGAATATTGGTAAAAAGACATTCTGCAACGGACCAGGGATGCATCCGATAAAGAAGGTATCTTCCCATCAGGCTGTCTCCACCACGGCGAAATACATCAAGACGTGAACTGCCGGTGACCATTATTTTGACTTTTTTTTCGAATACATCGAAAAATCCTTTCAGGAGTGATTTCCATTTGGGGTACTTATGAAGCTCGTCAAACACGACAGTTAATGGCCTTTCCTGAAGCCGTTCCAAAGCAAGTTCTTCTGCCATAACGTCAGGCCCAGCAAGAAAATATCGCCGATCATTTAAATTGTCCCAATTCCAGTACCTGTCCGAAAGTTTTTTACAAACAGTCGTTTTACCAACTTGTCGCGGACCACTCACAAAAGCCATTTGACGATGTAAATTCAAATGCTCTTTTAATAATGTGTCGTAAAGCCGAACTTTATCTTTCATGAGGACCATTTTCGCACCAATCGTAAAATAGTCCAGACCATTTTACGATTGGTGCGAAAATGGTCCAGATTGCCGGGAGCGTCGACGTACCCGCCGGCCAACGGCGAGTCCCTTACTTTCCGAATCGAATGGAGCGTATTGGAGTGCGGCGGTTTCCGCCCCTTTGGATCACAGCGCATGGGATGTACGAACAACCTTTGCATAGCGAAACTTCAGCGTCGTTCGAACCAAAGCGGTGCAGAGCCCCGC
>CAKUMP010000191.1 GCA_934667795.1 uncultured Chthoniobacterales bacterium
GATCCGCATCCCCCGATAATGGCGGAATGGATTGTTCCGGAACGATCCATTATATCCTGAAAGCAGCAGGGATTTCGAACCCACCACGTCAGGCAGATACATTTTATTTATGGGCAGAAAAAAATTCCCGACTCTATCCTGTTTCCGCGTACTCTCTTGATTCCCCACAATTTCAACATCTGAAACCCGGCGACCTCCTTTTCTGGTCCGGAACTTACCCCATCAAACGCAAAATCCCAGTCACTCATGTGATGATTTATCTCGGAAAACGCAAATCCGATGGCAAACCCGTGATGGTCGGCGCTAGCGACGGTCGCCCCTACGATGGCTCCGCACGCAATGGCGTGTCCGTTTTCGATTTCCGCCTCCCTTCCAAAAAGTCCAAATCCCGCTTCGTCGGCTACGCCCCCATCCCTGTTAAATAAGTACCAGGTGTGACATGAAAAATACTAATGCTATCCGCGAAGCTTTTCCTGTTTTTAACTCGATCCATTGCATATAGTAAAATTGAAAATAGATTCCGGTCTTTATAACAATGCAAGCGAGGTCATAAGAGAATCCTTGCGCCTGATGTTGGAACGCGACTCCATGCTTCAACGATTAAAAGGAGAAATAAATATTGGTCTGGAACAACTTCAAAAAGGCGAAGGAATAAAAATCAAGAACAAAGCTAATTTCCTCAAACTCGCGAAAGAAAATGCATGAAACTTGAACTTCCCCCCCGCTGCTATTGAGGATATCCAGTCAATCACAGCATACCCCACCCCATCCTTCTCCGCCTTATCCCATTTAAAAAATCCTTTGCGGCCGTTGCGATCTTTGCGTGAAACAGATCCATTTTTCGTCTCGCACTTCTACATAATACTTTTCACCACGCCACCGTCCACGCGGAGAGCGGTGCCATTGGTAGCGGAGGCTTGTGGGGATACGACATAAGTGACCATATTCGCCACTTCTTCAACTTTGGCAAAACGTTCAATCAGGGAGGTGGGGCGATTATTTTTAATAAATGCGGTTTCGGCTTCTTCGACCGGAATGCCTTTCTTTTATCGCGTTTTCCCTTGCACTGGATTAATTTCCGTGCTTTTTATGTTTTCCTACCAGCATCGCTAGCTCAATGGTAGAGCAGTTGACTCTTAATCAATTGGTTCCCGGTTCGAGCCCGGGGCGATGCATTCTTTTACTTAACTACAGAAAACACTAAATTTCAACCACAAAGGTCCTGTTCTCTGTGGTTTTTATATGAAGAAAGCATTTGATATTTTGGAGTTGGCTCCTGGCAGTAGTGAAGAAGAAATTAAGCGTGCCTACCGGGAGTTGAGTAAAGTCTGGCATCCGGATCGTTTTGCGGCAGAAGATGTCAGAATGCGTACGCGAGCGGAAGAAAAGCTCAAGCAACTGAACTGGGCCTACCAGGAAGCGTTACGGAGTCACAAATCTGCCGGGGTGGATGTTTCTCATTCTCAAAGCAGGTCGGATGCGTCCACGCACGAGGAGGGGCGTGGAGCTTTCAGAAAATCTCCTGCTAACTCACTTCTGTTCTGGCTCAGTCTTGCGGGGTTAGCGTTCATCGGATTACGTACCGGACTTCTGGGGCGCAGCCTGCTGGTTTCTTTAATCACCTTATTTGTGATCATCACCTTTTCCGCCTCTCTTGCACGAACATTCGGCTCTGCGCAAAATGTTCGTAAGCGATTAAAATAAACGGACGTTTTTCAAACTCCTGCTCTGAGCGACATCTCACCCCACTCCGGATTTTTCCAGAGTGGTCTGTAACACCCTGTCAATTTCTTCCAGGGGATTCAGATATTCCGTTGGGTTCGCAATGGGTTGGATCGATCCATCAGGCAAAAGGTGGATCGGCGAATAAATCGCGGGAGTCTTATAATAGGAAAGATACGCGGCGTAACAATCGCCTGCATTATAATGCCAGAACTCATAAGGGTATTCAAAAAATCCGGCCTTATTCATTAAGCAGGTAATCAGCAAACGATTATCGCGCGCCTCGGAGGACACAAAAGGAGAGTTCATAGGCGTCAAATGACTCATTTCCAGATAAGGAGCACCGCGATCAATCTCTTCACCGGTTTTCGCATCAAAAACGGAAATATCGATTGCGCTTCCGCTCGTATGCGTCCCGACTTTTGGAGCCATAGCAACCAGGGCTGCCAGACGTCTCCGCACAAGGTCAGCCGAGACTTGAGGAGATTCCATTTCCCATTGTACAGACCGCAAAACAGCATCAAAAACTTTTTGACTGATTGCCGCTTTTTTTTGCATTTCGACCGTACGGAATCCATCCTCCACCTTCAGAATCCAGCCACGTTCATTCATCAATTGCGCAGCATACAAAAAGGAATTTATCAATCCTTTACGCAGTTTTAAAATCCGAGGAAAACCTGAAGCATGCAGCGTATCAGAAAATTGCACTTTCAATCCTGGAATCTTACTGACCACTTCCTTTAAATCCATCATCGGTTCCCCACACTCCTCGCAGGACTCGGTCATCATAAACTGCATGAAGTCATAAGCCGCATCCATTTGCTGTGTCCAGTATTCCCGCGCATTTATTGTGCTCATGCATGAACTATTGGAAAGCCTTGCCCACGATGCAATCACTTTTTGAAAAATCGAACAGAATATTTTAAGGAATCATCTGCGGATAAATTTCTTATTCTGGACAAGAACCAGGTCTGACAAAACGTCCTGGGGTCGCCCCCGTGTGTTTCCCCTCCTTCACCACCTGCACGCCATTCACAAATACCTGTTCAATCCCCGTGGAAAGTTGATGCGGATCCGTAAAGGTCGCTTTATCTGCAATCGTCAAAGGATCAAACACCACGATATCTGCAAAATATCCCGGCTCAATTTTTCCTCGATATTTCAAATTTAACCGCTGCGCCACCGCAGAGGTCATTTTCCGGATGGCTTCTTCCCAGGTCAGCAATTTTTCCTCACGTGTATATTTCCCCAACACTCTCGGATACGTTCCATAGGAACGAGGATGCACAGGACCAAGCGGCATTGCCCAGTCCGGATCCAATCCCGCAGCATCACTGGAAACCGTTACCCACGGCTGCGACAATTGTAACGCTGTGTTTTCCGGCGACATCTTGAAAAAGATCGATTGAATTCTTTGCTGCTCTTTAAATAAAAGATCACAAAGGGTATCGACAATATCTGTCCCACGGATTTCCGCAATCTGATCCAGCCGCATACCAATAAATTGCTGATGCTCCGGCAGTTTCAATCCTAACGTCATGACATTCCCCGCACCACTCGCTCTCAATTGCCCATCATACCCACTATCAGGATTTTCCACATCCGCACGAATTTGTTTTCGTATCTCCGGGTCATTAAGAAGAGTTAAGTAATTTTCTTTTTCTTCCACCCATGCCGGCAAGCAAGTTGTCAGACCCGTTCCGGACGCTTCATACGGGTACATATCTGCCGTAATATCCAGCCCCTCTGCACGGGCTTGTTCTATTCTGCGGATCACTTCCGGCATCAACGACCAGACATTTTCTCCACATGCTTTTAAATGGTAAATTTCCACAGCAGCACCGCTTTCTCTGCCAATCGTCATTGCTTCTTCCAACCCGCTTAAAATCTGTTCGGCTTCCGAACGCATGTGCGTGATATAGACGCCATTATATTTTGCAACCACCCGTGCAATTTCAATGATTTCCTGGGTTGTGGCCCAGACATCCGGTGG
This sequence comes from uncultured Chthoniobacterales bacterium, assembly GCA_934667795.1. Lineage (GTDB taxonomy): Bacteria > Verrucomicrobiota > Verrucomicrobiia > Chthoniobacterales > CAKUMP01 > CAKUMP01. The sequence continues at coordinate 3,716 of CAKUMP010000191.1, forward strand.
ATAGATCAAAGCATAAGCCACGCCAAAAGCCCCATCCTCCATGGACTCCGCCATGATCTGCTTCATTTGTTCCAGTTGTTCTGAGGTTGGTTCTGTTTTATAAGCTTCAGTCGCAATCCTGCGCAAAGTTCCACCACTTTGAAAAGAACCGACATTCGGAGAAACACCGGCATCTTCCATCGCTTGCAGCCAGTCTCCAAAACGTTTCCATCCTTTTGCCCGTTCCAGCCATTCGTCCGGCGCCATCCCCTGACTGATCACACTGAAAGGATCAGGAAACCGCCCTACGGCAGGCGCTGGCGTCCAGACTTCTCCCATGATCTCCGTCGTCACCCCTTGTAATAACTTCGACACACTCCGCCCATCTCTCATCAACGATCGTAACGAATGACTCTGAATATCTATAAACCCAGGACATATAAATTTTCCTTTCGCATCCACCACCTTCGTTCCCTCATAATTTCCACTCCCGGGAGGAAGCACATCCACAATTTTATCTCCCTCCACCACCACATCTCCATACCGCCAGGGATTCCCGCTCCCATCCAATATCCGACCATTCACAAATACATAACTCATTACTTTATTACTCTTAATTTTTAATTAATATAAAACATTTTCAAATTTGGGAATCAGACAGATTTAGTATCAGACGGGGGGAGAGTGAAGATTTTTTTCCTCTTCTGCCAACGTCAACTTTCTCCATCTGGCGGGACTGATGCGCATTCTTTGTTTAAAGAACCTTCGAAAATAAGCGACGGATTCGATACCGACGGCCTCGGCTACGGCTTCGACCGTCCAGTTTTGTTTTAATAACTCCTCTGCTTTTGTCAATCGTATCCGGCTGATATATTCCTGTGGGGTGATTCCTGTACAGCGGAAGAACAGATGATGAAAAAATGATGGGCTGTATCCGGCGATGCGTGCCAGGGTTTGCAGGCGCAAGTCTTCTCCTACATTTTTCTGGATATATTCCTGCACGGTTTTCACAATTTTTTCATGATGGTCGATAGAACGTTCTGAAGTGGCGGTGGCGAGGATTTCCAGGAAACAATGGGTCAGTAATATTTTCAAATAAAGCCAGTTCAAAGGATTATCCGGCTCTGCATCACACTGGTTCCATGTCCGGTCGAGCTGGACCACCAGTTCTCCTGTCATGACTTTTGTAGGCAGGCGCATGCCCGGGATCGACGAGTGGATGTCATACGTTAAAGTATCCACATGCGTGCGTAAATGCAGCCATAACGATGCCGTCTGTTTTTTTCTTTGAAAAGACGAACTTTTCCATTGGCTGCTATCTTTTTCCCCAAACAACATCACCGTCCCGGCAGTACAGGGATAGACGATTCCATTTCTTCCGTAAAAAGTATCTCCTGTCAAAG
>CAKUMP010000192.1 GCA_934667795.1 uncultured Chthoniobacterales bacterium
GTCCCTAATGGGGCGCTCGGAGGGTGTTTAGGGGTCTGTCCCTAATGGGGCGCTCGGAGGGTGTTTAGGGGTCTGTCCCTAATGGGGCGTTCGGAGGGTGTTTAGGGGTCTGTCCCTAATGGGGCGCTCGGAGGGTGTTTATAGGCTCTGTCCCTAATGGGACGCTATTTCTCACCTTGTTTCCAACGGATAGATTTCCATTCAAGTTTACCACCGATATTGGGCGTTTTGGAAAGGTCGCCAAAGGAGAGGTTAAAAGACAGATTGTCTGCGCTGACATTTAATGGTGCAGCTAAAACCGGCTCAGGTTCGGCATTTACGCGGATTTCCACGAGTTCTTCCGCCGTGATACGGATGTTCAGCGTCTGGAATTCGGACATATCCAGTGGGTATTTTGTGCGTTGGGCAGAAAGTCCAATGTGATTGTGTCCAATAGACAGGCTTTGCCAGCCAAATGCTCCGGAAAAAAGAACTTGCCCTGCGGTCAGGTTGGGGTCCATGGGCGAGACGACACGTACGACTACTTCGACTTCTGTTCCCGGCTCCCCATTCCAACTGTTCGTTTGTTCAAAGACGATGCGTCCTTCACTGGTCGCAGTGGTGTCGGTGATCAGAACATCCTCCTGCACATCTACTTCTGTGCCGGGATTTTTAACATAGATTTTCCATGCTGGCATCGCCTTGTCAGGAGTCCCTGCTTCGGCGGGAATATATTCCCCATCCCATGGCTGCGCCAGTACGGTTGTCAGTAACAATGGAATAAAAACAAAAACGTGTTTCATGGGAGAAAATTTCATGTAAAAATGATTGGTTGTATGATTAATGGCGGCGACGTCTTGTGGTCATTAATAAAGCGCCACTACCGACTAACAAGAAGATGGAAGCAGGTTCGGGGATGGGGTTGAGTGCTTGACCGCTCAGCCATTTGATACTTTGCCAGTCGGAGGACTGGCTCATTGCATTAGCTGATGTGCTGGTGTCTCCAAAACGGATGCGAGCACTACCTCCTGATACGAAGTCGGTATAAGTCAATACTGCAGCAGGATCGTTATTCAGATAAATAGAGATGCTGGATGTAGCGGACGAATTCATTCCGGAAAGTGTGAGACGAATCGTATTAAAACTATCTGCTTGAACGCCGTTTATGCGCGTCGCTGTACCGGAGGTTTTATTGATGGTTAAATCTCCACTTTCCTCATGCACTCCGAGAAGAATCTGTAACCATTCATTTGAATTGCCTACGATAATCCCGGTTATTCCACTGTTCACACGAACGGTGAACTCTACAGTTGCTGCTATACTCGCATCCCAGGAAGGCAGACTCGAACTCGTTCGAAACTCTCTTTGATCTGCCCCTGATGTCGTAATATTAAAATAGGTGGGATGCAGAGTAACCGTTCCTCCACTCCCTACTTGACTCCAGACAGGTGTTGTCTGACTGGCATCATTGGGCACCCCATCATATTCAGTAGGGAAGTTCGTGTAATCTCCCACGCGATAATAGCCGGAATTTGTCCCTCCCCATTCCACGCCGTTATCTATCCAGAGAGCTGTTGCACCTTGAACTATTTGTGATGTGAGTAACGCCAGCACACTCCCATAAAAGGTTGTTTTAAAATGGGAAAAGAAATGCCGCAATGTGGAGGAAGTTTTCATAATGATATAAATGATAGTGAATGCTAAGTTTGTATTTATCTATATTAATTGATGGAGTAAGTCAAATTTTTTTACCTCCATTCATGTGACAAATTTGTCACATGAAATAGCATCCAAAAGATTGAAGAATAAGATATGGACTAGGAGAAAAACGAAAATAAACTATCAAAATGCTTTATAGGAAGAAAAATTAATTAATTTAGTTTATTGACATTTATTGAGATGTATTTAAACAATCATGCATGATAAATTTCTCCCGGTATTTTGCGTTTAAGGTTGGGGTATTGTGTGTTTTGCAAATGCTATTTTGGAAGGGAGTGGAAGCGAGTAGTATATCGATGGTGGAGCCAGAAGTGCTTGTACGGCTTACTGAGGAGGCAGGGAAGCGGGAAAAAGTACTGGAAAGACCGATTGTTTTTTCACGAGCGCAAGTGAAATATGATCTGGGGATTAACTACTATAATACGTGGCGGGATCGTCCGCTTTTCAACAGTCGAAAATGGCGTATTTCTTCTTCTTATTTTACTGCACCGGAAGCGTGGCGTGAGATGTTGTTGATGGCGGGAGAATATGGATTAGATGGACTGGCATTTTTTCCGGAGACGAAAGGGCGGATGGATATATTTCCATTAACGGCCCAAGCGGGAGTAGAGGGGGTGAGGTTGTTGCCGGAATTTATTCCAAGCTGTGCAGAGGAAGATTTTTTCGCAAAATCTGCAGTATTAAAAGCGGCTTTGGATAGTAAGCAAACGGTTCGTATTGACGGGAAGGTTTTGATTACCAGTTATAATGCGCAGCTATGTACGCCGGAACAATGGGCGAAAATGCTGGATCGGCTGAAAAAAGTGCATGGGGATACTTTCTTGTTTTTACCGGCACTTTCTATTCCTGTGGAACTGCGCGTCACCAGCTATGAAGAGGGGCAGGGGAAAATTGGTCAGGAGGATATTGAGGAAGTAAAAAGTAAACTGCGGGCATATCTGGATGTTTGTGATGGCATTTATTTTCATTACCCACCAGCTTTACGAAATAAGGACGGCAGTTTTGATGACGATTTTTACCGAAATGTACTTATCAAAGTCATGAAAAGCGTACTGGCGGAACCCGTGTACAAAGAAAAATTATTGGGCTTGAGCGCCTATCGCGCTCATTTGAATCCGGATTATGGGAATAATCTCAGTGACGACCTGACGCGTACATTACGACGTTCGTTTGAAGCAGCGATGGAGGCTGATCCGGATGTGATGGTGTTGCCGGAATGGGATGAATTTAACGAAAACACCTGTTTTATGCCGACGGTTTATACGGGCACGAGTACAAAACGTATCCTGCGGTATTACATGCAGAAAATCAAAGGAGTGCCCCATACTCCATTATCCAGCGATGATCCCAGCATTCCAAATTTGATTTTAAGTACGCGAAAAATCGTGGTCCTTGGAGAAATTCTGGAATTTGAATTGTTGAATGTTCCTGATACGGAAGAGGAAATTTCTTATACCGTGGAACTTTCACTTTCCGATGAAAACGGGAATGTCTTGAAGAAAATGGATGCGGTGGAATTTTCCTCTACGACCTTAAAAGAGCATCGATTGCGTCTTCCCAGTGAAGAATTTGCGCAAGCGAGAGCAATCATTCCCGGCTTAGTGATCCGGAAGAAAAACGGAGAAGAAATAAAAATTCAGGATGGCTTATACCCGATTCAATTACGTGCAACATGGAACTGGGATTTGCTTGCGGTCAAGCAACCGATACGAGATGTGATGCGTCCGGAGAAAGTAGAAATCGCCTGGACGGATGACGGGATTTCTGTTGCATTGCAAACCACCGAAGAACTTTCCTATGTTGAAATTACGGGCGATGCTGGAGAGGTCTATACCTTTGACCCTCACGATGAATTTTTCAGAAACAATGCAGATCGGGAGCTTTATTTGATTGAATACCGTGCGATTGACGACTCTCGCTTTGAAGGCCGCGTTTCTTTAAAAAATGGAAAAGGGAAATGGTGGCATGATACAAATATGGGGCAACACAGTCGCTCCAAAGCAATTCATGTCAGTGAAAGCGAAATTACTTTTCAAAGCGATTTGTCGAAACATCAGCGTGTGATTTATCTAGCGGCAGAAAAGTCGGAAAATACGGTTTTGGAATTGGATTTTGGAGGGAATGCCTTTGAAATACCGTTGAAGGAAATCCGGGAGCGAAAAATTGTGGCGCAGAATTTCCCGAATGGGCTTCATGTGACGATATCTCCTTTTGCAAAGCAATTTGACTTGCCGCAGCCATTGGAAGGAAGAGAAGCAAACTTCACGGTACCGGTCTGGCCGGAGATCGGGACAGAACAATTTGTGCTTCAGGCGATTGCCAGGAGTGGCAGAATTTATCGTTCGCGCCCGCTATTATTACCTGTAAAAAATACAGAGTCAGTTCCTTTGCGTATTTATTCTAAAACCCAGCAAAGAGGGATGAATATTGAGGTTTCATCGGATCGTATTCCGCATATTCAGTATGCCTTTGAGCCCAAACGGGGGGCAGTATTAGTCGCGGATGCCGGACGTCCGTTCTGGGCTTCGCTGGGAGGCTTTGCCAATGCAATAGCAGGAAAAGGAATGCCTGTGAATCTTGCTGTTTTCCAGGTGGATGATGTTGTGAAACTCGCGCCCGAGTGGAAAGAAATGGAAGGTAAAACGTATTTGGAATTTGATGGTTCATCGAGTTATATCCATTTGCCTAAAGAATTTTTGCCAAATCATGGATCATTTGAAATGAAGATGAAAATTCGTCCTGATGCATCGAATGAAAGTTACAACCTTCTTGCTGCCCATTTACGGAGCAAGAGAGTGGTATTTTCCTTACGGGTGGAAAAGGGGAAACTGGTGGGGACTTATGTGGATTCGGACTGGAAGGTGAATAGTTTTCGTACACCGTTGAAAGTTCCGGTGGACCAGTGGTCGGAAATCAAAGTCAGTTATGATTTTGAAAAAATGCGTTTTTCTGTGAATGGAGAAACAGCGGTTTTTGACAGTACTTTTCCTGCTGCGCATATGGGATATGGCGTTTTTGGTATCGTACGTAAAGGGTCCCCTGCATTTTCGGGATTGCTGGAATCGCTGGAAGTTAAACATCATTACTCGTCGGAGTAATGGTGTTTTGTCGAAAAATAGCGCTTTCGTTGAGTCCTGTGATACATAAAAAATTGCCTGACGTGAAATCGGGCACATTCCTTTACCTTTTGACCAGGCCCACGGGGACGTCGGCGTTCCCACTTCATGGTTGAAATCAGGTGCGCGCTGCCACGGCAACCGATGAGCTTTCGCGAATAATCAATTTTGGAAGAAAAAGCCTGTGAGCAGGCGGAATATCAATACCTTCCAACAGATCAATCAGCAAACGCGTCGCTTCGCGTCCTATATTGTAATA
>CAKUMP010000193.1 GCA_934667795.1 uncultured Chthoniobacterales bacterium
GTTCATTCACGTGTGCTTTATAAAGCAAATGAGTCGGAAGTGAATATGATTATTAACGTAAATAAAAACTTCGTGGCATCCATTGCAGGAACCGAAAAACCCTGGACGGATCTGGACCGCGCGAAGCTTACCGTGCAGGTAACCGATGCAATTTACGAATCCGCAGCCACAGGTCGCCCGGTGTCGACAGTCGACAGTTGACAGTTGACAGTTGACAGTTGACAGTTTTGGCGCCCCAGGCTTTCATTTACAAAAATTGTGGGATAGGGCATTATGAGGCATGGACGCAGACATTTCATTTGCAGTGCCCTCTGATCATTCTTGTATATTGGATCTGGTGACTCGGGTATGGACCATGGGGTTTTCTTATCAACAGGAACAAATGTATGGACGTATTGTAGGTAAACCCTGGCAGGAGAAAGTATCCGATGCGGTTCGGGATTATCTGACCAGTCCGGGCGTTTCTGTTTTAAAGGCAAAAATTGATGGGCATTTTGCAGGGTTTATGGCCTATCGTATTCATTCGGACACGCGAATTGGAGAAATTGGCTATAACGCAGTGAGCCCGGAATTTACAGGAAGAGGATTGGGAAAACAGATGCTGCAAGCTGCGCTTCAAAAACTTCAGGAAGCCGGGATGGAGCATGTCGAAGTGGTGACTGGCCTGAATGAAGGGCATCTGCCAGCCCGTAAAATGTATGAATCGGCCGGATTTTCTCCCATTCAGGAAAGCATCCGTTATACGCTCAACCTGGAAGCGTATAAATAATCTCACTGCACGTTAACCGACGAGGACGTCGGCGCTTCCAGGAAAAGTCCCCAATGTCCCCCAAGTCCCCAATGTCCCTCGACGAGGACGTCACCACCCCCCTGGAACTCTACCTGCGAGTTTGAGCAGTTGTGGTTTGAGCAGTTGTGGAGTGGGGCTGGTTCTGGACAAATTCCAGGATATCTTCTTTAGGTGCTTTGGGGTTCGGCGATAAAACTTCGATACGGACTTTCGCGATCCCACGATTAATCATCCCCAGTTGCCGGGCAGCATCTTCACTTAAGTCGATTTTACGCCCTTTGATGTACGGTCCACGATTATTAATACGCACATAAACCGAACGGTTGTTGGTAAGACAAGTTACTTTACAAATCGTTCCAAAAGGGAGTGTCCGATGCGCTGCTGTCAAATCCCCTTTACGGTAGCGCTCCCCATTCGCGGTCTTACGTCCAATCCAGCGCCCGCCATACCATGAGGCAATCCCTTCTTCGAATTCTACCGGTGTTGGATGAAATAACTTTTTCGAAATATCCAGCGATTTCTTGTTCTTGCTTCTCCCACGCTCAGGACGCGATGCCATGGATGCTTCACTGCCCAGGAAAAACAAAAATGTAATCCCGGCACATAGCACCACCCAGGAATGAATCTTATTTCTTACTCTCATATCAATAAATCGAAGCCTGCATTATCCGGGAATTTAACCGAGTCGCAACTTTTGTTCCCGAAAAATACAAAAAAAGTATATAGCGGATCAAATTTTTAGTCAATTTTCGATCCGTCTGGATCTTTTTCTTTATAAAGCACGATCATGTGGCCGATGGAAGTGACGAGATGGGATTGGGTCTGGGAAGCGAGGGATTGAGCGAGAGAGGATTTATCGGGGAGGTGTTTAGAGAGTTTAATTTTGATGAGTTGATGGTCCTGGAGTGCGTTGGTTGTGGCGGTGATCAGTGCCGGGGTAATTCCGGCGATGCCGACATGGATTACGGGTTGAAGGAGTTGGGCTTTGCTTTTGAGCGAGCGAACGAGTGATTTTGAGAGTGGCGTCATAAAATTGGGTTCAGTTATTTACGGATTAGAGAGGTTAGAAAGGATGGGGAGGAGATGGGAGAAGAAATTTTTGGCGATGAGTTCCTGACCTTTGGCATTGGGGTGGATGCCATCGGGCTGGTTGAGAGAAGGGATCGCGCCGACATCCTGGAGGAGGAAAGGGATGAGTGGGATCTGAAATTCCTGGGCGAGCGCAGGATAGATGGCATGGAACTCCGTGGTAAATTCTTTCCCGAGATTTTCGGGCATCATCATACCGACGAGGATGACCTGGATATCAGGATGGAGTTTTTGAGCGGAAGTGATGATCTCGGACAGGTTTTTTTTTGTTGTAGCGGGTGGGGTAGCGCGGAGTCCGTCGTTGCCGCCGAGAGCGACGATCAGGAAATCGGCCGGGGACTGGAGAACCCAGGGGAGGCGTCGGAGCCCACCGGCAGTTGTATCGCCGGAGACACCTGCATTCACAATCGTGCAAGGGACGTCGGCATTGTGGAGCAGTTTTTCGAGGAGTGCAGGATAGGCTTCATCGGGAGTGAGACCATAACCGGCTGTGATACTATCGCCCAGGATCACAATTTTTGGAGAATTTGCGGAAAAATCGTCATCCGGCTTTGCAAATGGGGAGAAAGCCAGGAATACTAGTGAGGAAACGACGAGCTTAGGGAGCGCACAGGAAAATCTGGAAATTGAGAAAAATGAGTGAAGCATTAGTGAATACAGAAAAACTGCCTCAAAACGGGGAAGGTGTCAACGGGATCGTATTGAAGGTACGTGGGGTGGAAAAATCGTATGGAGCGTTGCAGGTTTTAAAAGACATTCATTTGGAAGTCCGGACGGGAGAGCGTTGTGCGATTGTGGGGCCTTCCGGAAGTGGAAAAACGACCTTGCTGGGATTATGTGCGGGGCTGGACTGGGTGGATCGTGGAGAAATCTGGGTGGATGGAGAGCGTTTAAATGCCCTGGATGAAGATGGGCGTGCGGACTTGCGAAACCGGTGTGTGGGATTTGTGTTTCAGAGTTTTCAACTCATCCCGACATTGACCGCGGAGGAAAACGTCATGATTCCGTTGGAATTGAGTGGTGGAAAGAAAATGCGGGAAATGGCGCTGGATATTCTGGAGCGGGTTGGGTTAGGAGATCGCGTCAGACATTACCCTGCGCAATTAAGTGGGGGGGAGCAGCAGCGAGTCGCGCTTGCGCGAGCATTTGTGCATCGTCCGAAAATTTTATTTGCCGATGAACCGACCGGAAACCTGGATGCGGAAACGGGGGCGAAAATTGAGGAGATTTTATTTCAGTTAAATGAAGAGCATGGGACGACTTTGATCCTGGTCACGCATGATAGCACCTTGGCGGATCAATGTGGAAAAACCGTGAAGATGGGTGGTGGGCGCATTCTGGAGGTGAATGGATGAAAGATGTGTGGGCGTTTTTAAAAGCGTTGGGGGACACCTGGGTATGGAAAATGGCCTGGCGGGAAACGCGTTCCAAGCGGCGGCGTCTGGCCTTGTTTTCGTTTGCCGTTTTATTTGGAGTCATGGCATTGACGGCCATTCGGGGGTTACGGATGAATGTCGAGCGTGGCGTGGAAGACCAGGCGAAGATTCTGCTGGGCGGTGCGGTCAAAGTTTCGACGCGAGAGGCGTTTGAATCGGAAGAATTAAAACGTTTATTGGAAAATGAATTTGACTGGGCGCTGGAGCGTGGTTTTTCCAGCATGGTGCGAGCGGACAAGCGCGGGAATGCGCGTCTGGTCCAGGTGCGTGGAGTGACCGAAAAGTTTCCTCTGTACGGAGAAGTCGTGACCGAGCCTGCGGATGCCTGGGCAAAAATGCAGGCGGAGGGAGGGATTGTGCTGGAAGCTTCTGCATTAGTGAACCTGGGTGCGGAAACGGGAGATCTCGTATGGTTAGGGGAACTGGCGTTGGAAGTGCGAGGAGCCGTCGTGAAATCGGCATCGCGAAGTGGTCGGTTCAGTGGATTTGCACCGGAAGGCTATATTCGCAATGAAGATGTGGATCGGACAGGGTTATTGGGCGACAGCAGTCTGGCCGTTTATCAGATCTATTATAAAGACCGAGAAAACGGAGGTGGTAGTCGGGACGTTTTGCGATTTTTGGAAACGGCCGGAGTGAAAGACAGTTGGAGGGTAGAAACCGCGGACCAGCGAAGCGAGCGGTTGGGGGACACCTTGCGCAATATGGAAATTTTTCTTGGGTTATTGGGATTTGTGTCTGTTTTTCTGGGTGGGATCGGGATTGCAATTGCGATGCATACGCATGTCCTGGGGAAAAGGAAATCGGTAGCGGTGTTGCGGGTGATGGGGGCTGGGCGGATGCGCGTGCTGGCAATTTTTGTCATTCAAACTGTTTTACTGGGGATTGCCGGATCATTGATTGGGGTTCTTTTGGGAGTGGGGGTGCAGTATCTGATTCCATGGTTGTGGGCGGATGCATTGCCGTGGGATTTTGAAGTGCGGTTGGAATGGGGAGCGATCTGGAGTTCATTGGGCGTGGGGATCGGGGTGAGTTTGTTATTTGCGTTATTCCCATTGCGCGGTGTGCTGGATATTTCTCCGTTGTCGGTTCTGCGGGAAGCCGAAGGAGTAGGGAGTGAAAAACGGACGGGAAATCGTATCGGAAAAAACATCTGGAAATGGGGAATGGCGGTGTTGGTGGTGGCAGGGGTGATGGGGATGGCGGTGTTGCAGACAGGGGACTGGAAAATGGGTGGGGGCTTTACAGCAGGGTTGCTGGCGGTGCTGGTCGTGTTGTGGGGGATGGCGTCGGGGCTGACCTGGGGGATTCGGAAATTGTCGGGGCTCGGAGGTGGGTTCGCGTTTCGTCAGGGCGTGGCAAATCTGTACCGGCCAGGTAATCTGAATGTCAGTTTCATTTTATCCTTGGGACTGGGATGCTTTCTGGTGCTGGCATTGACGCTGGTGGCCGGCCAGTTGTTGCGTCAGGTGGCGGTGGATGACCAGGAAAACAGCCCGAACTTGTATCTGGTGGATGTGCAGGACGATCAGGTCGAGCCGGTGTATCGGGTTTTGGAAGAAATGAAACTGCCGGTACTGGAAGATGTTCCGATGGTGACCATGCGGATCAAGGAAGTAAAGGGAGTGTCGGTGGGGGAATTGCGGGAACAAAAAGCTGTCGAAAGCTGGGTTTTGACGCGAGAGTACCGTTCCACGTATCGGATGGAAATGACGTTTTCAGAAACGCTGGTAAGCGGCGAGTGGTGGAAT
>CAKUMP010000194.1 GCA_934667795.1 uncultured Chthoniobacterales bacterium
GACCCACCAACATCGTTTGAATCAAAGCGGTGCAGAGCCCCGCACTCCAAATTATGATTCTGGTGTAGAGAGAATTAATTATTTCCAAAGAAACTCTGATAGACTTTTGGTTGCCATTCATCATAGGTGAAGCCTTTTGCTGATGGATGATTAATCCCGCATGTGATGATATGATGAGGCAAAGAGGGAAGGTTTTCCTGCAATGCTTTCCCTAAAACCAGAATCATCTCGGGTTTTAAATCTTCTATTGTGTGCAACAGCGGGGCGTGTGCAGCTTGCCACATTTCATAGGTGGGACGCTGACGCGCAGTTTCGAGAGCTGTTTGGATAAAATTATAAAAGGCAACGTTGTTCCAGAATTTAATGCGTTCGTCTGCAGGTACGCCACCACGTCCACCCACAATAAGATGAAGTACACGAGTAAAAAAGGCGCGACGACGATGCCCGTTTTCTCCAAGTGCTTCTTTACGAATCGTTTCAATCGTGAAGTCAGAGTAATGACACCCTTCGCCTCCATGATGAGATTCTCCTAAAATAAGAAGACGTTTTCCTTCCACTCCTTCTGTATAATGTTGTCCGATCCAGGGCTTGAATGTTTGCATAATATTAAATTAGTTAATGATTGTTGAGTAAATTATTTCTTTTCTTTTTCCAGTGTTTCTATAAGTTCCTGGGCGCATTTACTCAGGTTTTGTATGTTGCTTCCCGGAATGGATAGATTGGCAAAAAATTTCAGACTCATTTTTATTCCTTCAGTAAATGCCAAGCAGATATTTTTTGGTACGTTCATTTTTCCTCCTGTTTGTATATTTGTATATGGGGTTAATGGGTTATTTGGTGACATGTTTATGAATAAAGGGGCCAAGTTTTACGATTGAAAAAAGAGCTCCTCCAATAAGTCCAATGCTAAAGCCAAGAGCTGCGCCGGCTGGGCCAAAGAGCATGCCTACAGCAGCTCCGCTTCCGCCTCCAGTAGCGCCGCAGGGGACTATAGTGAGCGTTGTTAGAGTAATGGTGGTGGTATATTCTTTTACTGTGTCTAAGGAGTTATTCATATTAATTAAAGATTCTTGATCGGATAAGTTCATGACAATATATGGGTTATGGTTAAGGATGGGAATGTCATTTGAGTGAACAAACGACATGAGGGGAGGAAAGAAGAAGTACGGAATAAAAATCTTCTGTCCGTAGAAATTATAAATAGGGGGGGAGATTAGAAGAGGGGATTTTTCATGGGGATATTAGAATTGGAAACAAATTTTAAAGTTTATAGAATGCTGGGAATTAACGTGGGGGGATGGGGGGTTATGGGGGATAGGTAACTAATGTTTGAACAATAAAACGGAAATAGAAGAATTTGTCAAGCAAAGGAATGATTTTTTTATACATAATTAAATTTATTGGTTGAGGTGAAGATTGCTTACTTTTTTTTGAGTTGCATTTGTGCTTTGAGTTTTTGTCCGATTATTTCCATATTTAGGGCTGCATCTGCATCCTCGGAAAGAATTTCAGCCAAGACTGCAATATAAGCTTCTCCGAGAGCGGCGGTTACTGTAGCAGCGGTAGTAGCGGAAATGGCTCCTCCTGCGACAGTGCCGACGCCTGGAAAGAATTTCAGGATATTAACAACGATGGTGCGTCCTACAAAAGTGGCGCCACTTACACCGATTGCGGATGAGATAAGAGCACTTAGTGTTCCTTTAGAGAGTTCCAGTCCGAAGACGGAGGTGATTCCAGCCATCATCCCTATTTGAATGGGTGCCAGTATAGCCGCGTCTGAAAATGGAATGGGACTGGCCCCCGCAGCGAGAGCCGCAGCAGATGCGGTTGCAACAATTTTACGGGCTTGCGATTTCCGATAATTGATATTTGCTTTTTCAGCAGCCGCAAGGGCGCGACGCTTTCCCTCGGGAATAACCTCGGATGTAAGGTCTATCAGGTTTTCCAGGCCCATAGGTTTGATAATATGTCCATCATCCATTTCTTCGCCGATCGCTCGAACTCTTACGGCGTTCTTTGAACGAGGAAGCAAATTTAAGACTTCTGCTCTGAAACCATTATCCGCTCTGGATTTTGTAATCACTGTAATCAAAGGGGCATATTGCGCCAACATGTTATGTAATTTGATTTCCGCTTCCTCTACTCTTCGGCCATCTTCCTGGATGCATAACCATGCAACATGAATATGTCTTTTGGAGTCTTGATCGGAGTTACGACTTTCAATAAATTTCTGCAATTCGGACAACGTGTCGTCAAACCTGGACATTTCAAGTCCTCGGGTATCGAAGATAGAAAGTGGCATTCCTTCTTTTGTGATTTCTCTCGTATTTTGGGTGACGGGGCGTCCTTGTCCGGTTTCCGCCAGGTTTTTTTCAAAAACGGCATTTATGAGGGTGCTTTTCCCTACACCTGATCTGCCGGCGATAAGGATATTAATATGGCTGAGTTCTCTTGTGGCTTGTTGAATGGCATTCACAAGGATGTCATTAATGTTGCTGATAGGATTCATAGATTTTTTGATTGGAATAAATTACTTAGATTAAATGGTTGAAAATATACTTTTGTGCAGTTCATAAATATCAAATCCGCCTTGTGTCCATGCCGAAGGATGGTTTGAATGACAGAGAACGGTTCCGTTGACGCGCGTAGAGGTTCCTTTGGGGTTATCATGAGATTCCTTACTCAGATCCAGATCATAGACAAGGCTGTGCCAACACACCGTTCCACCGGCAATGATAATCGTGGGGGATAGTTCCTTGATTTGTTGGCGGAGCAAGGATGTGTTTGCATAGGACTCTTCACGAATCTGAGGGGCATTTGATTTTGATTCGCCGGAGTGTTTTTTGATGTTTACGACGGCAATCTTGCGCAGAGTTGTTTGAAAATCTACTGTCTGTAAGACCTCGTTAATTTCTTCTTTATTTAATGGCTGCCCTTTTTCTATGGCTTGATGAAGGATTTCAGCAAGTGCTGTTATTTTTGCATATGTAGTATTTTTATCAGCAAGCCAGCCACTGGCATAGTCAGCAATTTGCATGACACCACCATCCTGGTATCCATAATTTTCTTTTAAATAAAAGAGAATTTTAACTTTTTGTTGATCCCAGGTGGAGCGGTCAATAGCACCATCAATGGTAAACTGTTGAATGCCTCGTGTTAGCAGGTGATTTTCGTAGGATTTCATATAAATGTTTTAGTTTTTGTTAATGGATAAGAATCAATATCAGTTGAAACTTTCCATTGCGGGAAATGGGTTGCCAGGTGAATTGAGTTGTTGTTTTTAGGGTCGTTCATTTTTTGTCAGTATGTTTTGAAAGGTGAGTTTTTTCAACGGCTATCAATGTTGACATTTCTTGTCCTTGTTTTTGAGCCTGGGGGTCCGTAATCTGGAGGGTATGCGTAAGACCTTGAAGGGGGACAAAATGAGTGCTAAGGCGGGGTTGGAAGCGGATTTGGATGCGCTTGATCGTTTAGCATTTGGGCGGAGAGAATATAGTGAGCCGGAGATTCGTCGGTACTATGAATTAGTGGAGAAGAAGGGGGCGGAGTGGGTAGAAAAAGAGATTGGAGTTTTGCGTCGCTGGTTATTAACGCCTTTTACGTTATGGCCGATGAATATTCATGATATTGCGATTGCCTGTCTTACGATGCTGGAGAAGGGACGCGGGGTGGGAGAGGAGATGACGATGTTGCTGCAGCTTTTGCCGGAGCCGCCGGAGCAAAAAATCTGTGCTGCGGTGGCTGCTGCGGAACACGTGGTAGCGACAGGGAAGTATGAGGATTATGTCAAGATTCCGGAGAAATTTTATGGACCGGAAGAAGACATCCTAAAGGATCCGGAACTGCAAGAAGAATGGGCAGAAATCAAGAAACAATGGGATACAAGCCGTTTTGCCAATAATAAAGGAGTCATCCGGCGTACGCTGGTGAATGAACGAAGTCTGCGCAATGATTTTTCAATCAACTGGAAAAAATCAGAAGAACGATTTCAGGCAGTTTTTGATATCTTTTGTCAAAAATGGAATCTTTACGGAATGGAAGGTGATAAGCCGTTGCTTGCGAAATTATCGGTGAATCTGACTCCCCATGGGACGATGATTTTTATTCCTTCGTATTGGTCGGTGGATTTTTCGAGAGATATCCAATGGAGGGGAGTGACGAAGCTGCATCGGATTCGGGTGCCGCGTAAGCAGGGGAAAAAACTGATTGAAAATAATAAGGAACGGCAGAAAGAAGCTGCGAAACTCAGGAAGCTGGATCTGGAGGTGAAAAAGCGGCGGTTACGTGGGAGGGAAAAGCATTTGTTTTTATGCAAAGGGCTTGGGCTGTCTCCTGAAACAGATGCAAAACGTTTTCAACGTTTGCGAGAAGAAAAAGGATATTCAGGGGAGCGGTGACGTGTTCTGCCCGTTACCTACATCTTTATGTTTGCCGACGGGGACTCGGCGTTCCCAGGGTTAAGAAAAAAGGAATTTGAGGAGGGATGCGAAGATCGTGAGGGCGGCCAGGATGATCAGGAGAAGGATAAGAATCACACCGCCGAAGATAGCGCCGACAAAGATCCAGTCGGAACGTGTGGATGCTGTGTTGCGTGAAGACGACTGTCTGTGTTTCTGGAGAAGCTGGTAGTTGCGGAGGTTGGATTTGAACCAGGCAGAAAAAATGTCACCGGCAACCGGGATAGTTCCACCGGCGGCATTGATGATAATATTGGTCCCCATGCGGACGAGGACAATTTTTGGGACACCTGCTTTTGCAGCGGTCGCGAGAATCGTGAGTCCGACTGCGGAAGAGGCTGTATCGCCTGCCCCCGGGATGAGCCCGAGGATGGGATCGAGACCGATTTTGAATCGGGTCCCGGGAACGGTAAATAATTCATCGAGAACCAATGCGACCAAACGTGCCACCGGGTGGAAATCCTGCATATCCTTTTCCGGTGGCAGGATTTCGACCTCAGGCTCATCGCTAAAGTCTTTATCCCGGGATTTCATCAAGCATTTGTGCGTTAGTAGGGAATTTTCTCATGATGGAAAGAAGTCGCTCCACAGCTTCG
>CAKUMP010000195.1 GCA_934667795.1 uncultured Chthoniobacterales bacterium
GAACATTATGTTATGCAACCCTGTTTAGTCATACGGGAAAGCTCTCAGGAGGGAGTTTGAAAAAATGAAAACCTTGCTCTCCTCAGATTATCGTGCTTTTACGATGAACGAATTATTAGTTACAATGGGAATCGTTTCTATTATAGCTGTTCTTCTTTTTGCCACGATTGGTGTATCTTCTCAAACCAGTAAGGATGCGAAGTGTCTGTCTAATCTTCGACAGATTGGGGCGGTATTACTTCAGTATGCTGGAGAGCACGATAACTATTTGCCTGCTCCTGCAAACTCATCTCATGATCGTATTCTGCAATGGCCCGCAGCAATTGCAGAGTATGATATACGCATTAAAAAATCTCCCGTTCTCATTTGTCCATCCGATACAGATCCAAACAAACTAACAAATGGTTACAGTTATGCGATGAATGGACATCTTAATAATGGAAGTGCCAAAAATGCAGATGGCCACACAGTGTATCACCCCCTTAATTTGTTGTCTGTTTTAAGACCTGCCGAAATGATTTTGTTTGCGGACAGTATAGCTTCTCAAGTGGGGCGTGCTACCGGACCTCAATATCTGGTGTTGCGACATAAGAATAATACGCATTTCAATGCGGTGTTTCTTGATGGGCATGTTGCATTTTTGACTCCTGAACAAGCTCCTATTGAAAAATGGCGACCAGTTCTTCAAAAATAATTTTTTGAAGCTTTTTTATATGAAATGTTTTTTTAAATTTTTTACGCTTTTTATCACAATGCCTGCTTTCTTATGCGCTGAAAAAAAACTATCGGATGGATTTTATGAAATTTCTCCAATGGAACTGACCTGGAAAGAAGCAAAGGTAGCTATAGGACGCGTGGTTACTGAAATTGATCAAGTAAGTGCATTACCTACAGAACGTACATTTTCTACAGAAGGGGGGACTGGGATCATGCAAATTTCAGATTGCAGTGTCGTTTTTTCTGCCCATGCTCAAACAGACAAAACTTTTTTTGTCGCCTGGAAGGCGGGTTTTATTCTACCAAAAGATCAGAAACGTGAAATTTTGCGGTTGAAATTATCGAGTGAGCGAATTCGCCGGACGATCAAACCTGAACCCGTTATCATTCTTCATGGTCAAGAGGAGAATGGAAAGCCTGCAGAGCTCGTGGTTTGTAATTCATCTGAAGTATTTAATAGTGGAGAAAGTCATGAGGTTCTGGTTCGACTGCCAGCAGGATTTTTTCCTGAAAGCATTGAGGTACGAATGACTCCGGTGCGTTCAAGTGCGGAATTAGAATTGGAAGGACTTGCATTTGCCGGGATTGGAAATGCGGTTGCAAAAACTTTCGGAAATATTGAGCCTGAAGTAGCAGTATCTGAGGCATCTTTTTTAAATTTGGAAAATCCATTTACTGTTAATCTGGAACAGGTTTTACGCAAACAACTTGCAGAACCTTTTGGAAAGGTTGTGGAAGGAGCAGGCGCATTTTTGCGAGATATTATTACGGTAGAAGACATTCACTTTCGTGTCGCATCCGGGCGAATGAATTTGATCGCACCGCCAAACACAGGTCCTACACCTGAAGATAAAATTGAAGTTCTGGGAGAAAGTATTCCTCGTAGGCGCGTTTTTCGTCCTAGTCGAGAAGATGCTATTGAGGTGCCTGTTAGACAAAATGTTTCAGAAGTCTATTTGTTACTTGCTTCCGATTTAAGAGCAACTGCGAATCGATATTCGCTTGCCGCAGTTCCTGCACGACTTTCGGATATTGATGCCTTTGCTGTGGAGTTAGTTTATTCGGATGGGATAAAAGATTTAGCTTTTCCTTATTCCGTTGCCGATGGCGGATTTGTTATTCAACGCATGCTTGGAGCTTATGCAGTTCCTGCTGATATTGGTCGAAAATTGGAACGTATCCGAATCCTTAATCGCATCTTTGATGAAAATATCTATCTTGCTGCGATCTCGGTAAACGCATCTACGGAACAACGATTCTCGAAAGTCTGGCATCCGGAAATGAAACCGTCTTTGCCGGTATGGGAAGAGCCTTCTGCAAGCTCTTCTCGATCGGAACAAACGACACATGGGGTCATCATCGAAAACCGCTATTTTAAAATAGAGCTGGGATTGAGAGATGGATTCTCTATTAAATCTGTTCAGCAAAAATTTGATTCGGCAACAGCACTTTCATTGGGAGAAAAATCCGGTTTTATTTTTCATGTTGAAAATCAAACACTCTATGGATCCGATTTTTTGGTGAAAGAAAATGTAGTAGAAGATACAAACTTGCAGCTTGTTTTGGTTCCCAAGGATTCGGCATTACCGATTCAACTTGATTTGAAAATTTCATTTTCCGATGAATCTCCTCAATTAAGGTGGGAGGCATCAGTTGTGAACACAAGTAAAAATGAGGTAAATGCAAGTCTCGTTTTACCGTGGTTAGAAAATGTTTCTTTTGGAGATATTGCTGCGATGGAGATTTTCTTTCCACAATATCGCAGTGTATTGACACAGGATGAAGAGACCTTCCTTGCTAAAAATGATTCTGCTTTTCCTGTACAATTTTTCTCGGTCTTTGATTCTCTCTCTGGTTTAGGATTAAGTTTTTTAACCGAAAATACGCAAGGTGAATTTTTGCGGTACTCAGCAGCGAAATTTTCTACAGGGTGTACATTGGGAATAGAGCATCCTTCTGATTTTTTGAATTTGAAACCAGAAGAAACTAAGGTTCTTGTAACGACCAATTTGCTTTTTCATCAAGGAGGTTGGAAAAATGCAATGACAGTCTATCGAGAATGGAAAGAGAAAACATTCGTAGCGCATCATGCAGAAAACCGGCAATGGTTTCTGGATACTTTTTATCTTCAAACCCAGTATCCTGGAAGCGAAAAAGTCGCGAGAAGTATCACGACTTTATCTGCTTTCATAAATAAAAGTACCCATCAGTTTCGTTCAGAAGAATTTCTTGCATTAGATAAGGCCTATTTGGGAATTACTCCTGATATCGTTCATTTTTTTGCTTTCAATGGAGATGATACAAAAGAGGAGCTGATGCATAATTGGGGGGAATGGGCGACGCCTGGTGTTTTTGAAAGATTAGGAGGAGTGGAGAATGTTCAACAGAATATTAATGCGCTTCGAGACAAGTATTCGACAAAAGTATCTATTTATACACTGCCCGATCGCTTTTCTCCCGGAACTCCTGTAGCAGAAAAATATTCGGAAAAATTTGGACTTCGTAAAGAAGATGGAACGCTTGCGCAGCATTCCAGGAGTATTGGAGTTAATATTGCTAATCCTGAATGGTTGCAATGGTATGCAGGTGAAATGAAAAACCTTCAGGAAACAACAGGAGCAGATGCAATTTATCTGGACGTGTTTCCATACCATTATCGCAAGACATATGGTTATGATAAAAACGGCAATCTTGTTCTTCTTAATCGCATTCGGGCATCACTCGATTCCGCCAGGGAAATTCGTAAAGTATTGTCTCCCACCACTGCGATCTGGTCAGAATATGCACCCCAGGACTTTGTTGCTCGTTATCTGGATGGCGCTATCGTCTATCAGTACTTGACACTTTTTGAGCACTTTACGGGACAACCCGATCGGGTGGAGAAAACGCCACTGGAAACGGACCTTTGTTTTTCAGTTTCTCGTTTTACGCAACCCGAGGTGAAAGGCTTTTTCTTCCCGGTTGGGGGGGAAGCCTGGCCCGGATTTTCGAGTAATTTTAAACAGGTGTTTTTCTTTGGAGATGGTATTCTTAACACGGCTTACTTTCTCTTTCCGGAACGTCCGTTGGAATTTTTTAAAGAAGGTCTGAAAATTGCAAAGGAGTATGCGGATTGCTTTACTTCTCTACATCCCGAACCATTAATTCCCACCTTAAAGGCACGAGTATATGCAAATGCTTTTCCGGGAGAAAACCGTACGATGTTTACTGTTTTGAATGCCTCCTTTATCACAAGTCGAGGTGAAACCCTCGCGGTTCCTCATCTAGAAGGAGCGACTTATCTGAATGCTCGTACAAACGAAGTTATTATTCCTGAGATTCAGAGTGGACAAGCCATTTTGTCTCTCACGATAGAACCACAGGATGTCGCATTTATTGTACAAAAATGAAAACTTTTTGAAAGTTTATGAATAGAAAAATTTTAAATATTTTTGCTGTTTCTTGCTCTCTCCTGTTTTGTATGACGGTGAGTGGGAATGTTGTATCCATTGATTTTGAAGATGAAGAAAGTTACGATAACGAAACACAATCCCAGACATTCGGAAAATTTCGCAACCTGGTGAAAAATGCAAATATTAATCGCGTCTATAATAATGCGAATTATGTTCTTCAGTTTAAAGGCCCGACTAAAGCATCTGTCGTATATGATGAAACCCCTTCAGAATCGCAAATTGGAACAACATTCTCTGTAGGAGTTGGAGAAACATTGAGTGTGACGCTGGACTGCGAACCCGTTAATGCAGGCCCTGTTCCTGATGGACAAGCCCAGCGCGAGGCCGTCCTGCGTGTAGGTTTTTTTAATCCGGATGCAAGGGAAGGAAATGTCGGAATGGTGAGTTCATTAACAATGGACTTTTTTACAGACCCCGCTGCGTCAACACGATTTTTTCTGCTCACAGATGTTGAGAATCCACGGTACGAATTAACTGCTGCAGACCTTGAACCCACTTCGGATACAGATACACTCGCGTACACCATTCAGGTGGATTACACGCGCATTTCAGAAGACATCGGCCAAATTACATTTACCGTTTATACAAAAAATGAATTAGGTTCTGACCATAATACGGGTGATGAGATTGCCTTTCGTTCTTTAAACTTCACTTATGGCACCGGGGCTAACAATGTGAATCTGGGATCTGATAAAGTGGGTATCTTTATAGGCGCTTTACTTTCTACATCTGTCACTCTGGATGTTGATAATTTTACTGCAAAAATTGTTCCTTAATCACTCTCTTAACAAATAAAAAAATCTAAATTATGAAAACTAAATTACCATATTCTGTTCGTAATATATTAACCCCACTGATAGCTGGAATACTAAGCG
>CAKUMP010000196.1 GCA_934667795.1 uncultured Chthoniobacterales bacterium
TTTCATAGAATTTAAGCCGCTTTTATACGCGACTAAACTCTTATAACTCATGGGTCAATTTTTGGGGAGCATTCCATCTTGCCTATTTTGAACTAAGGGATATGAAAACGAAATTCGCTCTAAACAGCCCTTAAATTTCCGTCCATTCAACATTCCTTCTCCAATCACTGCATAGGTTTCTGAATCTTTTTTTCAAATCAATGTTCATTAGATTGTTTCTGGATAAAATTATAAAAATTTCAGAAATAATCTGTGTCAATCTGCGTTAATCTGCGGATAAGAAACAGGAGGATCGACCTGTAAAGGATCGCCGATCTTTTAAGGATTTTGGATCAGAGTGAAAAAAATCTGTGTTTTTGCGCATTTTGTGGTTAGACTGAACCTCAGAGGTTAAAAAGAAACGTCTTTTTCCCATGCGCAAATTTTCACTTATCTTCGGTTTTGTATTAAGCCTGGCCTCCACGTTACAGGCTGGATACGAAATTGCAGACCTCACTGATGCATGGGAAGACGCATTTCGTGGCTACACGCGCGTGTATCTCGATTTCGGAGAGAATCGAATCAGTGACGAAGCATGGCCCGGGTTCGTCCCTCCGACAGGGTATTTAAAAAACAGTCCCAGAAATGGATTGTTTAACGCAGAAAATACTTTCAGCAGCCCCGGGATGCCCAGTGGAAACGTTATCGTAGAAAATATTGGTGGCTACACCTGGAAATTTATTGCCCAAATTCAAAGTGCCATGTGGCCCTACGATTTGGAAACTTTTCCTGGGACCATTAATGCCTATCAAGCCGCCTTTACAACGGTAACGCCGCCTGCAGGCAGTATCAAATTCAGTTCCAATGAAAAAAACCAGGAAATGATTTTCTGGGCCAGGGAAGGAAACACACCAGAAGGTGCCCCCATTCTGCGTTATGTGATTACGGACACCTGGGGGAACCAGTACCTGATGGGTGCCAGCGGGGCATTTTCCAATGAAGAAATCCTGACGTCTTTTAATAATGCGCAACTCCCTGCCGGCTGGACCAAAAGCACGTTATATCTCCCTGAAACTTTAAGCCTCATGCCCGCCTACGGACCAGGCAATCAGGCGCATTACAATCTCTTTCGCGAAAATTCCGATAATACCTTTTTCCAGTTTGTCTGGGGCGAAGATGGGGGCAGCATCGCAGCCCAGATCGCCGGAATGCCCATCTGGGGCGGAGGAACCGACGACAACCTTCGCGCCCGTGACGGGGACGATAATCATATTTATGGCGGCGGAGGAATCGATACCGCGATCCTGACCGGAAATTTCTCCGATTATACCCTGCTCACCTGGCTGGATGGCGGCGCCGAATTGAGCCTCTCAGGACTCGATTCTACCACAAAATACCTTTACGGCATTTCTTTCCTCCAATTTGACGATATGCTTCTCTCCACCGCCACGATTCCCGAGACTTCTGCGGCTCTCCTTTTGCTCACTTCCCTTTTCGCAATTCCCCGCCGAAAACGACATAAATAGAGCCTGTCCCAATGAAGCATTTTTTCAATCTTCATAGAAAATTTCGTCCACCCGTTCCAGCAACAGCTTTTCCTTGTCATAATCTTTACAATTTAAAACGTGTGGAAGTTCTGGACGAAGATACCCTTGAATGCCTATAATATGGTTCATTAATGGTTGTTTTTTTATTGTTCAAACAAAATTATAACCTATCAATTTTGGGTATGAGAGCATTTTTTGCTGCTCATACCCTCTTTTTTTTGTCTTTAAAGCCTTTCCTATCCTTGTTTTGCGGTTTTGGGACAGGCTCTATTTTAGCAATCCATCAAACTTATAGTTTTACCCATTCAAAACGTCAAAGAGGCGTAATTTCTTAATCAAGGGAACCCCCGGTGCCGTACAATGGGCGAAACGATTGTGTATGCGAAAGCCGGATTATTTTCTGGCCATTTATCTTCATTGCGCAAGCAGCTTTGACAAACCTACGCCGGAAGGCTCCAAAGTATTGTGGTGCCTCACCACTGGAAAAGTGGAATCCGGCTATGAGTGCTCCCTGCGATTTTTTATGGAATGCCGCAAAATGGGCTACCCCATCGTTTACAAGGCCATCCCCGCCGAAGAAGTAAAAATGATTCCCGCAGGATTTCGTATGGCTATTTCTACGAAACAATTGGCTGATATTTGGAAAAAGCAATGATTTATGGGACTGACCCTCGCCATTTTCCACCCTCACAGTATTCCTATTGGAGATTTCATCAACGCCACTCTGAAAGAACTCAGAAAAAGGCATTTCGCTTAACGAGATACTGCATCAGAATTCTGATCGACAACATATATGGGAATAGCCCTCTCGTAAATATTCTCATCTGAAAATGTGCAGCTAACCTTCAATAAATTAGCCTGACGAAAATTTGCAAGATTTATTCGAGCAAGGGATACTTCCAACATTCCATCCCGAACAGCAACAACATCATGTATAAGATCATTATTAAAACTCACTTTTACAGATGTCACGCTGACTCCGACTGCTGGAACAAACACTACTGAGCGAGAGTGCATTTCATCGAGAGGAGCCTGTATAAACTCAGGATCCGCCGTCAATTTTAATGGACGGTGGGCGGTTAAGTTTAGAAGTACTAATCTGCCGACATCATCAGTGATGATGATTTGCTGTTTGATCGATCCGTATTTATCTCCAAACGCAATGGAGGCAATCAATTCAGTAGATGAGCCGGAAATAAGGAGCATAGGATGACTCTTAATCAAAACACATTCACAAGATGGAGTTACCTTGTCGATACGAATATTTTTGCTTGTTTTGTTTTGCAATATAAACTTGAAAATAGCCTTAGGTGAATCAGGAGACACTACCACTTCTAGAGAATTTTCATCTACAGTCAGCCCCTGCTGTTCACTTGTTAGTATAGTTGACGTGACTGGCGAGGAATCTTGACAACCAGTTAATACGACAACAAGCAGGCAGACACAATAAAAAACAATGCAATACTTCATTTAATCAATTTAACTCCCGGCGGGGCCTCGATTAAAAATTCTGTATCTGATATTTCCCTAATAATCCAGCTTTCTATTTTATAGAGTTTAAACATTATAGGTCCAGATTCAGATTGAGTAACATCAACAACTATGGAGGGTGATTTGATATTGATTCCAAGATCAGAACGATTTAAATAATTTAAAAGGAATTTATCTACTTTTGTTTTTGAATTTCCCATTATCGCATCTATTTCAGTTAAATACACATTTCCGTCCCAAATTGTATATTTTTGCAACTCATATCCATTGATGGAACGCTGAAACTTGACAGCAAGAGTATTGCCTTCCTGATTTATTGTTATGCTTCTATCTGGAACCGGAGTTAAAATATTTTTGTAATCTGCCAACGTCAAATCAAGCGAAAGAACTGAGTCAATAGGATAATCACCTGGCAGGTCGACTTGATTTAATTGAAGCTGATTACGAAATGGATCCAGAAAACTGTATAAACCACTAAAAGCACTCATCTTAAAAATAACATCCTTACCTTCCAAGCCAGAAAGCTCTATCAATTTAGAATCAAAGGCACTAGAAGGGACTATCTCAGTCAAGACGAAATTATTTCCAGAATACAATAATGTATTCTTTCTTGTTACAAGCTTACTTCCATCATTTTTTATGATATCTTCAATTATTTTTATATCAACACTATCTTGAAATGATATATTTCGGCATATTCCCCTCAACTTTTCTGCACCATTTTCTGCGATAACTCCCTCTGTAATGATGTAGCGAACTTCTCCGCTTGCTAAAGCAGATCGTTTTTTGTCGACAAGGGTCACAAGTTCATCAATCGAAACAACCTGTGCAGAATATAATGAAGCCTGCTGAAGAATCCCCAGCATGAATAGCAATTGTATGATGTTTTTTTTCATTGGACGCACCACGTTGCACGGTAGGAATAAAATTGTCCGTTACGCGCTCCAGTTTTGAGACAATTGCAAGATACAAATGGAATAATTCGACAGTAAACAGCACATTTGCTTGTCCAAAATTCTTGATCCTTGCGAAGCTGACAGTTTGAGTTAGGGTTGCCATCGTATTCGCATTTTGCATCTTTTTTGCTTAAGTCTGGAGCAACACCGCCAGCCAAAGGGCAGCTTCCAGCTCCGGTGCATAACGCACCTCCCTCCCAATCACATTGACCACCTCCAGCTGTATTCCTCGGGCAGGTATCGCTACCAGGTACGCACTTTTTACAGATTCCCTCACCTTGCATACTGGCCAATGAAAGTAGTCCACAGACTACGCTTAGTGTAACTAGTTTGAATATTTTTTTCATTTTGTTTTGTTTTGTTCTTTGGAAGAAAATAGAAGAGTCCCTCCTTTAGACATACGAAGAATTGTTCCATGTACATCGTATTCGTAGGTTAGGTCGCCTCGTTTTTCCCTGACCAAAAATCCAAATTCGTCGTAGGAAAAGGTTGATTCCAAGACCGAATCTGAAGCTATTATGCTTTCCCGCCTCTTTACTCCCGCTAACTTCCCGCTGATAAACCAAGTCGTGATCTTTTTCACGCCATCAGGCCCCTGAACAATCTCCTCTCCCTTGGCTTTGTCATGATGCCAGAATTCTTTCTGCTTCTTCGCATTCTCACGCCCAATCGCTGCATTTTCAAACGGCTTCTCACCCGGCTTGATCTCGTACTTCCATTCTCCATCGCTAATTATTTCTCCATTTGCCGCATTCCAGGTCAACAAACTTTCTTCCACCTCTACCGTCGGCTTCACATCCGGCGTCACGCCAAACTTGAACTCTACAACCTCTCCGGATGCTGTCTCCACCGTTGCCAGACTTTTCTCTAATTTCCCTATCACATTACGTCCCGCAATGGATTGCACCATTGGACGCTCACCAAATACAAAGCGTACTTGCTGTCCATCTTTCGATTGTACCAGCAACCCTCCCGTCTCCTCCTTAAATCGTACCACCACCGTTCCCCCTTCCCGAATCTCGGACACCTTTCTGCCATTATAAATATAATCAAATACCCGCTCCTT
>CAKUMP010000197.1 GCA_934667795.1 uncultured Chthoniobacterales bacterium
GCCTTAACAGGAAGACAGGAACCAAATGGCAGGTCATCCACCCTTGTACTGAGGGAACGGGAGCTTCGTCTACTACGGCACTCGCGGGGTAAAATTTTTTTTCAAATCACGGAGTAGGGGGAATTTTTACCGTCCCCACCCCCCCAAAGTCCCCAAAGTCCCCAAAGTCTCTTTCACTTACGGCGTAATATAATGATTACCGGTTCCTACCAGGTCTTCGAAGGTAAAACTACGAACGCTCCCATCCAGGAACAAGGCATTTGCCTGCTGGGAATGGCGGGTGAAGTCTACGCGTGCATTTGGAACATTTTCTTTTTCTGATCCTTCAGCCATTGGCCAACGGGTTCCTGTGACTACGCTGCTCCACTTTCCGCTATCCCCTTTATCCACATAATCAATAATATACATTACTTGTGAAAGGGGTTTTTCTACTCCTTGCAATGTCGCATAACGGGAGTCGTAACGTGGATTGGGCTGACCGTCCCAGGTATTTACCGTCGCATAATCTCCGCCCAAGCGCTGATTAACTCCATAGGAATGCTTTCGCATATTAGCAGGGCGTTCCTGGTCTCCCGGACACCACCAGATTTTATTCAGATTTTTTAAAGGAAGATACTCTTTCTGATTTAACAGATCAGGCAGGAATGGAACCGTTTTTTTATTCCCATTTGCATCGGTCGTATATTGCAGGCGGCTGACAGGAAATTCTCCCTGATTTTCTGCTGCATATTGCAAAACGGCTCCTCCAATCGTTTTCAAATTGCTGATACAGCGGGAAGCATTCATGGGTTCCTTCATTTTTCCCAGCACAGGAAATAAAAGGGCAATAAGGATCCCAATCACTCCTATGACTGCCAGAATCTCAAGAAGAGTGACACCGGAAAGGGACGATCGATATGAATTATTTTTCATGGCTGTATTAATTCCTCCGGAATAAGGGTCACTTCATTGTTGAAGTCTGTAATTTCTGCAACCTCTTTATCCGGTACGATCTGAACCCGCAAAGCGATTTTGGGGGCATCTACCGGAATAACAAAAGTATGCTTTTGTGTTCGGAATTCTTTTGGTGCTGAAAGTGAGTCAAAGTTCTGACGGGCAATTTCTGTCTTTCCATTCAAAGCCAGAACATGAAATGATCCCGTTGCTTTTCTGCCAATATTATGAATGACACAAGTAAGCTGTTTTGTTTCAGGATCATAAGTAGCATCCAGAGGACTGATAGCAAGGTCCGTTCGATTTCGAATATCTTCCATTTTCTTTTTCAATGAAAGGGTGAGGGTAAGTTTACTATTCGCAGGTAACTCTAATGGTAAACGGCTGTAACGTATAATTTCCTGCTCTTTTGTTTCATCCAGCAGAGGCTCTTCCGGATTTTCTCGCGATGTCGCTTTGTAATGGACTTCGTAAATACCGGCATTTACCCCCCATATCCGTGCGTCGACATTTATCGAAGAGCCCTCCAGGTTCTGGATTTCAATTTCCAGATTTTCTTTACTGTATTGCCGGACAAGTGGAGTAAAACTGCCAGTCGCATTTTCCCAGCTTACAGCATGTTTCGGGTAAATCTGGTTCCGCAGAATGGATAACCCACCCAGTGTCATATGATTGGCGAGGCTTTGTGGCAGCCAGACTCGATCTGTCGTAGCCTCTGCTTCTGTCAGCATCGGCAAGGACCACGTCAGGTGATACAATGCCAGCTTTGCCCCTTTATCCAGCCATTTGTCCTCCTTGGTTCGTAACCATGCCGCATTGAAAAAATCGAGTTCTTTGTAATTACTGTTATGTAGAGAACGTTTCCAGAGTTCCGGGTCTACTGCGCGCTCAAGCCAATAGGCATCCCAACGTGAATCTTTTGTTTCTCTGAGATAGGCCCCCAGAACAGATTTCCCCGTATGGATATTCTGTAGTGGTCTTCTTTTTAATTCATAATCAATCACTTGCCCAGCAAAATCCCGAAACGACGTATCGCCTGTCTGGTCATAAGATGCCCAGAGTGCATCAGTAAATGTCGCACGAATCGTTGTTTCCGGAATCACTTTTTCCGAAGGGATTTCTATCGCCACCCCGGGAATACGATTCGTTTTCTTTGCCTGTTCTTCTATATGCTCGCGCATAGACGCAGTCCAGCGTGCGACAATATCCCGAGACTCCGGATCTCCATTATACCAGGCCAGTAACATCGCAGGTTGAAGCAGTAAGCCATTTAGCGGAATATCTCGCCCATAAATCCCTTCCGTCACAATACGCGTGGCCCCAAAATACCAGGATTTAAAATGAAGATGCCCCAACTCCGTCTCTGTCATCAATTCTGGATAATGGCTGGCAAAACGTAAAAGTCGTTCGAAATAAACCGGGTCCCCATAATTTAAAACAAATGCCAGTGTTTGTGCATTAATCCCCCATTCGTAAATATGCAAAGTATCGGTAATCTGATTCGAGATACCATCTGTCGTTTTAAGCCTCCACGAAATATCCGCCACTTTCTCCACAGACTTGCGGATTTTAAGATCTGGGCCGTTCATAAGGTCAATAGCCAGCCAATCCTGGATCAGATCGGTATCGTCATTGATCCCGTCGGGCGCACCAAATTCACCCATGGGAGTCTGGCGATTATCAATCCACCAATGCGCCGCCTGCTGGAATTTTTTAATGGCCTGGTTCGTATAAAACGCCCACTCCGGTACACCAGCAGGAACTTCAGGAAGTTTCACTTCCGGAGTCAGTTCTCTCGGACGCGTCCAATGGTAATACCCCTGCACCAGGGTGTTGTCCGGTTCCAGCTCTCTCAGAAAATCCACCTTGATAAGCAAGGAACCCAGTCCCTTGATTTTTTTGGGATCATGTGCCCATGGACGTCCTTCACTTCGCTCCTGAAAATCTTCATTCATCAACGCAAAAAGATCAGGGAAAAATTCCTTTTTTGCATCCTCCACAGATGCCCACTCAAACCCAATTCGCGATTGCGATAAATCTACCTGCAGCGCATTTTCTGCATATAAGACAATATGTGGACGTTCACCGTCAGGGTACACTAAGTCCCGCACGTCCAGCACGAACTTCAGATTGTTTTTTCCTTCCTCCGGAAAAAGACGAAAATTGGCAACGACTGCACGTCGCTCATAATTCACAGGATCCACCACCATGACACAGAAATCTGTTTTTGCTATTTCAGATAAAAATGCAAGCTCCACGGCAATGGCTTTAAGCCCTGTATTTTTGGAAATTTCCGGTCCTAAAAGATGGATCGCTTTTTGCGCTGGCAACTGCGCTTCTTTTTGATCGGCTTCGTCTGCTGTCAGCGAAAACCGATCGTACGCAGCAAACTCCTGACGTACCATCGGGTCGATTTTTTCCTCTGTCCCCAAGGAATAAAATTTCCATCCTGACTCTTCGGCAGGAAACGTTTTCTTCTCGGCTAAAAAGGCAGCAAGATTAAACAAAACTCCGCTGTCGCGATACACCTGGAATTCAGAAAACGAATGTTTCTTTGGCAAAACGACTCCTTGAACTTCCGATGTCGCACCACTCCAATTCAATACCGACTCCCCATTATTGTCCTCTCCCACCGCAACAACTTTCATCTGCCCGGAGCCCAACGTCTGGATGACATTCAGCTCCGTCGATGCAGGAAACGTGACACGCAACATTTCTCCTGAATTTGAATACCCCTGATACATTGGCCAGGCACGTCCCAGATCGCCATCCACTGCTGCACGCGACTTTCTCAAGACATCTCGCGCGTCCCGCATCCCGATCTGTTTTAACCACAGCGTTTCTCCTGAGGTCGTTTCCGGCAAAGAAAGCCCACGAGCAAGCCCCAGACGCTTCACACGCTCTGCCAGCATAGGCGTAAGATCGCCACTTTCCGTAATTTCTTCCCCCATCGCCAATTGCTTCACTGCTTTTTCTTCCAGCCAGCTATCATACACTTGTACGTCAGCAAAAGACTGTGGAAATGTCGCATTGTTCGGTTTCGAATACCCACTGGATCGAGCCGCCAGACTGATGTGATTGACATTTCCCGCATAGAACCACGGCAAACGTACAGCTCCGGAAAGTTCTCCATTTTGATACATAGCAATCCCTCTTGCCATGTCCCAGGTCACGGTCACATGTACCCATTCCCCCTCTTTAAGAGGTCTTCGGCTGATCACTTCATAGCGAATATCTTTTTTCCTTCCCGACTGGATCGCCCCCGGAACCGCCCCGGCATCTTCAAAAATTTCTGCACTGTCACCATGATAAAGTGTCACTGCCAGCCGCCCCCCTTTGGTCACAATATGCAGCCAGCGGGAAAAATAAAACCGCTGGAAACTCGAAATCGCCAGCACTTGTGCTTCTGTTTTTTGAATCGCAGCATCCGGACGCCACCAGAAACTGACAGTTCCTGACGGAATAAAAGCATTTCCTGCCCCTTCGTAAATCAAATGCCCTTTAAGTGGAATCTGTACCCCCGCATTTCCATTCGGTCCCTCACAGAGTTTCGCTCCGTCTGCATATAATGGCTCAACCACCCCTTCCGGCGCCAATGCATTCAAGGAGTTCTGAAAATCCGCTTTAAATGTCCAACCGGAGTCCCCCGCTAAACACGAAACCACTCCAGCAACAAGCCAAACACACCCACTAAAAAGGAAATGCCTCATAATAAAATGATTCTATGATTTAAATGTACGGCCTTATTCAGACTTCCCGTGCGATCGTCGCAACAGCAATGAAAGCATGACTCCCCCCACAAGCGCCGCACTCGATGGCTCGGGAATGACGGTCGCATTCACTTCAAGTGAATTAAAATATAAGCTCAATGTATCATTTTCTGTATTACGAACATAATTAAAGAAAATTCCCACTGCTCCAATATCGTCAAAAACAAATGACTGATAATTACTACTCCCACTTAAAGCATTTGGTAACGGTGCCATGCTGGAGTTAATATTATATAAGCCCCACTCTTCATTCGCCAGATCAGAAAAAACATAAGATGCTGTCCCCGCTCTAGCCGTAAGAGACACATACCAGTTCCACTCTCCATCTACC
>CAKUMP010000198.1 GCA_934667795.1 uncultured Chthoniobacterales bacterium
GTCTGTGCCAGATTCAGTAAGGAAACGAGTTGTTCCTGCTCGAGGGCAGCGACGATTAACAAAATCGCATCTGCTCCTGCGCAAACAGATTCATATACCTGGACAGGATCAATAATAAAATCTTTCCGAAGAACCGGAATGTGAACATTGTCCCGAATGTGCGTAAGATAATCCAGATGCCCTTGGAAAAACATTTCATCTGTAAGGACAGAAATCGCATGTGCTCCGGAAGCCTCATAGATTTTGGCCGTTTCCAAAGGGTTGAAGTCAGGAGCAATGAGTCCCACAGAAGGAGATGCCTTTTTAACTTCTGCAATAATCGACAACGGCGTTTGTGAAAACGTAAGTGCACGGTTCAAAGAACGGAAATCATTCCGCAGAAGAGCCGCACGCTGCAACTCCTTCTCCTGCGGTTTAATCTTCGCTATCTCCACTTTTTTCTGATCTAAAATCGCCTTCAATCGGTCCATAGTCCGAGAAGAATACTCGTAACCCAGGAATGATGTCAAACTACACCATACATAACCACAGAAACCATAGAAGAAAACTGTCTGAATTACCGAACCTACAGAGAACCACCGAAACCACAGAGGTCTTGTTTTAACCACAGAATACACAGAATTGAGTCTTCGAAATAGCCTATCTAAATTATTTCAAATAAAATAGGCAATGCACAGAATGTTTTTAGGGTTTTTAATACGGAATCTATTCGGACCACGGAGTCGGTTTTCTTAAAATTAAATTATTATTAAAGATTTTAACTTCATGTCCGCTTTGAACCACGATAACGACTTACTTAATTAAAAAATGAACCGTTAACGAAATTAATTTAGACGCATTTTGTGATAAGACCATGCTCCATAAACCTAAAAAATACTCTGTGCATTCTGTGTATTCTGTGGTTAAATACAGGAGCAGGCCCTTTGTGGTTTCCGTATATTCCGTGGTTAAATACAAAAAAATGAAATTTTGAGTTGCAAAAAATCCAGAATTTGAGAAATTGCAAATTCATCAAAGCGGGTGTAGCTCAGTGGTAGAGCACTTCCTTGCCAAGGAAGATGTCGCGAGTTCGACCCTCGTCACCCGCTCCAATTTTTTTTCGGGCCCTCATTTGCTGCATGGTGGCCCGTTTTTATTGATTTTTTCGGTATGTGTGCGACATTAAGAGGATGAGGTGGTTATGTATATGCTTATTTGTGGGGATACTGGATGTGGGATTTGCTTCGGATCCGGTGAAAGTGGAACGGGAGCGTGCGATTGCCTACCGGGAACAAGAAGCCCAGCGGGCAATATTGAAAGCGACTCGATCAAAGGGAAAAGGGGATGATGCAAGTTCGGCTACCTATCACCAGCGTCGTGCGGAACGCCTGATGCAGGAAGCACAACGCATGCGGGAGCGATAAAAAAGAGCGACATAAAGAAAATGCTGTTTCAAAGAACATTTTAGTCTATGAGGTTCAGACTAAGATGGGTTCTTGTTCCTGAAAAGATGCGATTTTCATGCCTTCGGGAAGATGGCACTGAACAATTTTCTCCAAATTATTTTCTTTTTTGATTTCAATCAGGATGGGGCCACGAGGAGTGGGTAATTGAAGGCGAAGATATTGTAACGACCCAAGTTGTGGTTTTATAGAGATGGTTGCCCAGCCAGGTTCGAGTGGTTGAATCCCTGCCATCCATCGACTGATAATATTAACGGGAGCGGTTGCCCAAGGGTGGGCAAAAGAAAGGTTTTTCTTTAACTCGGGATTCCACACTTCCATCGTTGTGGAAGCTGCATGTGCGTCCATCATCATCAACCAGCCGTGGTGGTTTTTGCTCTCAAGCATGCGTTCACAGGCAGCTTCTGAAAAGCCATGCATAAAAAGCGCTTCCAGAAAAAGCTGTGCGAAAAAAGGACTGCATGGGAATTTTTTATCCGATAAAGATGACAAAATACGTTTGGCGTCGGATGGTTCTACCAGTTCAAAACGAATAGCCGCGATATTGGCGTGAAAGGAACAGTGGTCAGAAAATGGGTGATCCCGGTAAAGACCTTGTTCTGCATCGTAAAGACGGGCATGAAAGGCGCGGCGTAAACGCCTAGCTTTTTGGGTCAGTTCTTCTGCCTCGTCAAAATGTTGCAGGAGTCGCGCAGCATCAGACAAGCGAAGCAAGGCTTCATATAAATAAGCGTTTGGAACTGCAAGAAAGTCTCCATCAAAATCATAATCATCTCGCAATACCGGGGGCCAGTCGATAATCACGGTTTCATGAAACCGAATCGCAAGGTCCTCTTGCCAGTCTGCACAATGTAAGGTGCGGTGGAGAAGGGATTGATAGTACCGCTTCCAAAGTGTGGGGTTTCCTGTATGGCGATACTCCTCCCAAAGTATGGTAGGCATGAGGAGTTGCCATTCCTGTGGCCAGGTGGGATGGTGCATTAAATGATCCAGGGTGCGACGTGCTAAAGTGAAATCGTCATCCAGTGCAAAGTGGGAAAGCATGGAAACATAGGCATCGGCTTCGTAGGCTTGCCGTTCGCGTGAAAGACAATCGGTATAAACGTCTGCGTTAGTTGCCTGGATAGTTGTTTTGCAAAATTGCCAGATACGCTCCAGATCAGCGTTGTCACATGAAAATGCAGATGCCTGATGATTAAATGGATATAAGGCATTGCGAAGACGAATACGCGCATGAGGTTGTGCCGGTAAAAGCTCTCCATAACGAAAGGGGCGTAATCCAAAATGTTCCATTTCTGCTGGAGGTGTGGCTCCGTACCAGAGTTCCTGCATGCAGTTTTGCGTTCGCCAGACATAACGTACCCTCCCGTTTTCCAGGCATTCTTCTCCAAGGCGGATTTCCATTTCTTTATTGTTCTCTGAGGTGTCAGAAGACAATTCCTCATTCCATGAAACATGCAAGCTTCCAAATACTTGCTGTTTAAAGTCAAAAAATGTCCGATCCTCTTGATGATGTAATTCTGGTTTTAAAAGCTCATGTTTTACTAAAGGCATGGATGCTGCCTCAAATGGACCTTCAGCCAGACCAAACAGGTTGGCACTTTCCCAGGCAGAATCAGAAAATTCTAAAGTTTGCCATCCTTGGGGATAATGTTTGTGTTGCTGATGTTCTGTGCGTTCACCGGGGCCTATAAAACCTTTGAAAAAATGATTTATCCCCGGGCGATTCCATGCGACCGAAGGAAATGCGCGTTCTCCACAGAGTGTTTTCCAGCTTTTATCTGTGTGAAAAATCATGCCACTCTCCACACCTTGTACACTGGCGGCAAATCCACGGGACTCTCCCAATGACAATATTGCCAGTACATTTTTTCCTTCCTGCAAATAAGGAGTGATGTCCAGAACTTCAATAACAGATTTCCCAAATCTACCACGACAAAATCCAATACTCACAAATTGTCCATTTAGCCAGATTCGGTACTTTACATGGTTCCCCCCAAATTGCCAGGAGTCGGTTTTTTCCCCACTGGTATCCATTTTTTCCCATTCCTTTCTCGCATAGCTATGCGGTTCCGCTGCTATCCAGAGAAAAGTTTTTTCTTTAGAGGATATTTCAAATTCTTTTCGACAAAATACATACCCACTTCCACCAATCCAGTGTGCAGGGGCTAATGTTTTTGGAGTCAGTGCAAAAGTATGCGGAAGGGACCAGTTCCCCTGATCCAGTCGTACTTGCCAGTGGATAATATCCCCCGCTTGTGCTGGAAATGCATTCCAGGGAAAAGGAACTTCCAATTGGTTCTTCCGATCTATCCCATCAAATGTCTCTTCATGTGTTTTTCCAGACCAGTCTGTACGCCGAAGTTTTAATGCGTAGTTTCCTCCAAACATCCCTTCAGGCGTGGACCAGAGCAGGTGGACATCCTCCGAATCCAACACAGAAAAATCTTCGATTCCATTCACTCGAAGAGAAAAAGGTATAGATAAATCCAAATTTTTATTCATAAATGTATAGACAACTATCTATTTTTTTATTAAAAGGTCAATCAATGAGTTCGAATTCCCCTAAAAAACCAAAGTATTTGATGCTTCAAACGCATTTGGAACAACAGATTCGTCAAGGGATCCTGGCGCATGGAGACCGGATGCCATCGGAAGTGGAGTTGTGTCATCAATTCAATGTGAGTCGGGGAACGGTGAGGGCAGCATTTCAACGATTGACGGATGAAGGGTTGTGTAATCGGCGGCGTGGGGATGGGACCTATGTAAGTTTACGAGCCAGTGGAGGAAGCGCATCCACGGCTACCGGAACTGTTTTTGTGGCATTGCCTTGTGCCCAGACGTTAGCCCTGATTCATCCATTTTATGAGAGCATGTTGCAGGGGATGCAGGATGAATTGGCGGATCGTATGCAACTGCGTTGCGTGCCTTTAAGTAACGAAAAAAGTCTTGAAAATTTTGAAGAAGAATTTCGAGAAGCTAAAGGAGTGATTGCCAGCGGGGCATTGCCGGTGGAAATGCTGAAAAAAATTCGCAGCTATAATACGAACCTCACCACGTAT
Organism: uncultured Chthoniobacterales bacterium; assembly: GCA_934667795.1. GTDB lineage: Bacteria > Verrucomicrobiota > Verrucomicrobiia > Chthoniobacterales > CAKUMP01 > CAKUMP01. The sequence continues at coordinate 4,505 of CAKUMP010000198.1, forward strand.
CAGTATCGCTGTCACTCGCTTCCTTCTTCTTCTGTGACAGTGGATAATGTACATGCCGGGCATCTTGCGTGTACCCATCTGATTCGTCAGGGAGTGAAACGTATCCTGTTTGTTAACCTGGAAGGGGTGAGCACAGAATTCACCGAACGTTTGATGGGGGCGCAAGAGGCGTTGCGCGAAGCCGGAAAACCGAATGTCCAGTTCAAGACTCTGCATCTGGCAAGCGGAACCGGAGAAGAACTTGCCTTATTTGATGCAATGTATGAAGAGTATAAGCCAGATGCTGTCATAGGGTGTAAAGACGTATTGGCCGTCAATCTGATGGGGCGTCTTATGCATAAACGCGATAGAACTTTCAAAACGCGTGTGATGGGATTTGATGATTTATTCATCGGTTCCATTCTGAAACCTTCGCTCAGTAGTGTGAGCCAACCTGCCTATCAATTGGGCGTGCACGCCGCCCGGATCACCTTGCGTACGCATCATAAT
>CAKUMP010000199.1 GCA_934667795.1 uncultured Chthoniobacterales bacterium
GATGTGCCTTCCGGAGATTTATCGGAAGTTTCTGAAGGAGAAACAGCTTTTTTTGGAGTACTTTTTTCAGAGATATTTTTATTTTTGGTAATTCTGGTTTCCCACTGATTATGGGTGACTTCTGTAGAGGTACAGATCAGATCATATTGCTGGAGAACGGAATAAAGAGGAACCGGTTCGAAGGGAGTGATCAGACAGAGGCAATCGTCCCCTTGAACTTCTTTTGCTGCAACCAGGATTTGATTTAAAGGATGCCCCCCTTGGTTTAAAGTCTCGCGAAGGTCCAGAATGGTTTCCTGATTTTGAGAGGATGTCTTCATAAGACTCGCAATTTAAAAAATTAAAATAGAGGCTGTCTTTGATGGAGGTCAAAGACTTCAAAAATATTTAAAGTAGATTCAAGGGGAAAGGGAAAAATAAATAGAGATCGTTCTCTAAAAGGAGATCGTTTTCTTTTTAAAAGGTTGGATTTTTGTCTGCGCATGCATTAGTATAAGGCTTTTAAAGCGGATACAGACCCCAACGGCCTGAAGAGAATTTATCGATCATTCGATATAGGGATTTATTATAATAGCGCGAGCCGAAAATTGTCTGAGTTTACTCCAGAGTTCGGATCAAATTTAAAACACACACTAAAGGAATATTTTATGAGTTCGTTCAAGTCGCCTACCATGTCAAAATCAGATGTTGCTTGTGAAGATGTTCAGGAAACCGCCTCTACCGAGGCGCGAGTTTTAAAGGAGAGTGTGGACGAGAATGCGAAAAAAAATGCGGCGAAGGGGTTAGTGTTCGAGCGGGTATTTCGGCATGAGAAACTTTCTCCATTTGAAGAAATGGAATGGGAGATGCGGACTGCGGAAATTACAGATGACAGCGGGCAGACGATTTTCAAACAAGAAGAAGTGGAGGTCCCGAAATCATGGTCTGCGCTGGCGACAAAAATTGCGGTGTCGAAATATTTTTATGGGGACATTGCAAACGGGACGGATCCGTATCAGGGCGGGAGAGAAAATTCGATCCGGCAGATGATGCATCGGGTGGTGCGTACGATTACTGACTGGGGGATTGCGGACGGGTATTTTGCGGATGAGGAAAGTGCAGAAATTTTTTATGAAGACTTGTTGTGGCTTTGTTTGAACCAGCATGGAGCATTTAATAGCCCGGTCTGGTTTAACGTCGGGCTTTATCACCAGTATGGCGTTGGGAAAAACGGCCAGAAAGGGAATTATTTTTTCAATCGGAAAAGCGGGAAAGTCGAGCAGGCGCCGAACCAATATGAATACCCACAAGGGAGTGCCTGCTTTATTCAATCGGTGAAGGATACCATGGAAGACATCATGCGTCTGGCGAAAGCGGAAGCGATGCTTTTTAAATACGGTTCTGGAACGGGCAGTGATTTGTCGTCGCTGCGGAGCACCCGGGAGAAACTCAGCGGTGGAGGAAAGCCCAGTGGTCCCCTGTCGTTTTTGAAAGTTTATGACCAGGTGGCGAATGTGGTGAAATCCGGTGGAAAAACGCGCCGTGCAGCAAAGATGAATACGTTGAAAGACTGGCATCCGGACATCGAGGAATTTATTGATGCGAAACAGAAAGAAGAGCGAAAAGCATGGGCGCTGATTGAACAGGGATATGACGGAAGTTTTAATGGTGATGCGTACGGGTCGGTGATGTATCAGAATGAAAACCTTTCGGTTCGCGTGAGTGATGAATTCATGCAGGCGGCAACAGAGGGGAAAGAATGGTGGACGAAAGCCGTGACGACCGGGGAGCCGTGCGAAAAGAAAGATGCGAAGACTTTGTTGCGCAAAATTGCAGAAGGGACGCATGTGTGTGGCGACCCGGGGATTCAATTTGATTCCACGATTCATAAATGGCATACCTGCAAAGGAACCGGGCGTCAGAATTCCACCAACCCATGTTCGGAATATTTGTTCCTGGATGACACGGCATGTAACCTGGCATCCTTGAATTTGTTGAAATTCAAATCTCCGGATGGTTCATTTAATATTGAACGCTTTAAAGCTGCTGTCCGGATATTTATCACGGCACAGGAAATTCTGGTGGATAATGCAAGTTATCCGACACCGGCCATTGCCGAGAATACCCATTATTATCGGACGCTGGGATTAGGGTATGCTAATCTGGGAGCATTGATTATGAGTCTGGGGCTTGGATATGACAGTGATGAAGGTCGCGCGCTGGCGGGATCCATCACTTCAATCATGACGGGGCATGCATACGAGCAAAGTGCGCGTATCGCAAACGTGTTCGGTGCATTTTCTGGGTACCATCGCGCACAGGCCCATGGGTTGGAAAAAACCGAAGCACCGGATAATGTGGAGGCAATGCAGGAAGTGATGCATTTGCATCGTGCCGCGGTAGAAGAAGTGGAAGATATCGAGCGATTTGCCTATCTTAAAGAAGAAGCAAGAAAATGCTGGGAACTGGCATTGCGTGCAGGAGCCAAAAATGGTTACCGCAACGCGCAGGTAACGGTTTTGGCTCCGACCGGCACGATTGGTTTTTTGATGGATTGTGATACCACAGGGATTGAGCCGGATATTGCCTTAGTGAAATATAAACTACTTGCCGGTGGCGGGATGTTGAAAATTGTGAACCAGACGGTGGGTGCGGCATTGCGGGTGCTGGGATATACGGAAGAGGAAATAGAAGGGATCATTTCTCATATTAATAAATGGGATACGATTGAAAACGTGCAGGATGAAGATACCGGGCAAGTGGTGACGTCCGGTCTGAAAAAAGAGCATTTGCCGATATTTGACTGTGCATTCAAGGCGTATCGCGGAGAGAGAAGCTTACATTATCGCGGGCATATCCGAATGATGGCCGCGGTCCAGCCATTTCTTAGCGGTGCAATTTCCAAAACGGTCAACCTGCCGGAAAATGCGACCGTGGAAGATGTGGTCAATACATACGTGGAAGGCTGGAAGCTGGGCCTGAAAGCGATCGCGATTTATCGGGACGGTTCCAAGCGTTCCGCTCCCTTGAATACAAAACTGGATAAGAAAAAAGAAGCCCAGGCAGCAAGTACTACAGAAAGCCCACTGGCAAGTGTGGTCGATACCGCTGTTCTGGAAGAACTGGAACAATCACGTCTCCAGGTGGCAGAGCTAAAACAGGAACTGGAAGAATTGTATTCCAAAGCGGATCAACCGGTACGGCATCGGATGCCGGATACCCGTCCTTCTTTAACGCATAAATTTGATGTGGCGGGCCATGAAGGCTATATCACCGTAGGATTATATGAAAATGGTCAGCCCGGGGAAATTTTCATTCAGATGGCAAAGGAAGGATCCACAATAGGTGGATTAATGGACACTGTTGGCACATTGACTTCCCTGGCATTACAGTACGGCGTTCCGTTGGAAGGTCTGGTGCGGAAATTTGCCTATCAAAGGTTCGAACCTTCCGGTTTTACCAAAAACCCGGATATCCGAAATGCGACCTCTATAACTGACTATGTATTCAGATGGTTGGGTTGCCAGTTTATTGAAGGGTATCGCGAAGCGACAGGTCCTGGCGAAAAGTTGGTCAACACGTCAAAAACGCAAGGAGATACGCTTCCTGCTTCCGATAAAAAGACACATGTTGTGCCGGGAAAGGAAATAAGGGATCCGGAAAGAAATTCTGAATCCCAAAATGAATTTCTGGGTTCTGCCGAGTTCCATGGAAACCGTGTACAGACGCGGACTTCTGTCTATATGCGAAATAGCGATAAAGAAATGACCCATGAGGTATTTTCTGAACGCGTGCAGGAAGCCCTTGGAAATATGTTCATGGATGTCATCTGTTCCAACTGCGGAAGTTCCAAAGTCATTCGCGCAGGTGCCTGCGGTTGCTGTACAGAATGCGGCACCAGTCAGGGATGCTCATGAAAACGTGCATTTTATCCTGTAGTTGACTCTATGTGTGGTATCCGTTACCTTAAGGGTGATCATGCGCGAAGATATTAAAGAGCAAATTAATGATTTTCTAAAACAGAAGGGTTACCGACGTACTTCTCAGCGAGACGCTATTATTGAAGCTGCTTTTAATACGAACGACCACTACACGGCAGAAGACCTACTGGCGCGGGCAAAAATGATCGAAGCTTCTGTATCACGTGCGACGGTGTATCGCACGCTTCCCCTGCTGGTTGAAAGTGGGGTCCTTCGCGAGCTGGATCTTGGAAAAGATCAAAAATATTATGATCCAAACTTTGTGGACCATCCGGATCACAATCATTTGATTTGTATTGATTGTAATAAAATCGTGGAATTTGAGGATCCACACATGGCGATTCTGGAAGACTGTATTTCCAAGCGGCTGGGATTTACCCCTTCGAGTAAATCCATTCGGATTGAAGCGACTTGTGAAGAGTTGAAAGCGACGGGTGCCTGTACCAGTAAAGCGGATACGTCCTGTGGGTCGTAAAATCACGCTTTTTACCCTCTTGACTTAAAAAACACCTGAGATGGCTTCAATACCATTGCCTAAACTTTTTCAATCCCTACCAGAGGAAATTTTCTGGGAGCCCAAACGTGTGGTTTTTAATGCCTGGGTGGGGCATATTCCTTTTCTTTATTATTTGATGTCAGAATTACAGCCTTCGATTTATGTGGAGCTTGGGGTTTTTTATGGAGATTCCTATTGCGCCGCCTGTCAGGTTGTGAAAGAAAAAAAATTGTCAACACGGCTGGTAGGTATTGATAGCTGGGAAGGCGATATTCATACCAAGACAATTTACAACGACCATGTATTGGTGGACTTGAAACAGCATCACGATCCTCTTTACAGTGCGTTTTCGACACTGGAGCGCGGTTACTTTTCCGATAAACTTCCTTTATTTCGTGAGGAGGAGATTGAATTATTGCATATCGACGGAGAGCACACCTACGAGGCCGTGACGCGAGATTACAAGGAATGGTTGCCAAAAGTTTCAAAAAAACGAGGCATTATTCTGTTTCATGATACCAATAT
>CAKUMP010000200.1 GCA_934667795.1 uncultured Chthoniobacterales bacterium
CGTTTGGAAATTTAAAGTCGTAGTTTCCGATAACGCAAGCATTGTCGCCCTGAATAATCATTTCTTTCACTCGCATCAAACCGGTCACGCTGGGAAGATTCGCGATCAACCCCGATGATTTTTTCGGCTTCTTCATCGGAGAGGTTTTCGATCCCTTGCTGAGTTCTGAAATGGAATTTCACCCAGTACCGAACGTTTTCTTTATTAATGAAGCTATAAGTGTGGCTTCCAAACCCGTGCATATGACGGTACCCCTTGGGGATCCCGCGGTCGCTCATGACAATCGTTACCTGATGTAACGATTCAGGGAGCAGTGTCCAGAAATCCCAGTTTGCATTCGCATCCCGCATATTCGTTTTAGGATTGCGCTTTACCGCATGGTTCAAATCCGGGAATTTCATTGGGTCGCGGAAGAAAAACACCGGAGTATTATTCCCCACTAAGTCCCAGATCCCTTCATCGGTATAAAACTTCAGAGCAAAACCGCGGATATCTCTTTCTGCATCCGCCGCTCCACGTTCTCCGGCAACCGTAGAAAACCGGGCAAACATTTCTGTTTTCTTGCCAATTTCTCCGAAAATATTTGCTTTGGTATATTGCGTAATATCGTCTGTCACTGTAAATACGCCAAATGCGCCAGAACCTTTCGCATGCATTCGTCTCTCCGGGATGACTTCCCGGTCAAAGTTCGCCATTTTTTCCAAAAACCAGAAGTCCTGCATAAGCATGGGGCCTCTTGGTCCCGCAGTTTGAACGTTCTGGTTGTCAGGCACCGGTGCCCCGGTCTGCCTGGTAAGCTTTTGATGATTCTTGTCTTCCATGATCTTAATTAGTTTATAATGATTACAAATAACATCCATCAGGATAGCAGGTTGAATAAATCTGTCAATGAAACCACAGAACATAACCACAGTGGTTTCTGTTATTCTGTGGTTTCCTGTGGTTTTGTGTCCTCTGTGGTCCACCAACGTTGCAACCGGGATTGCATAGTTGCTTTTATTTTTTCTAATGTTTTTCCGGTGTGAGTGGCGAAGGAGAGGTAGGTTTTTTTTAGTATTTCGGCTTGTGTCGTGCCGGATTTTGCATCGGATTCTATCAGGACATTTCCTGTTTCGAGCCAGTCGATCCAGCCGGTTTTTGTGTCAGTGGCATCGTTCAGGCTTTTTTCTGTGCAGGAAATGCCCATTCCTGCCTGAAAGACCTGCGCTAATAATCCGCGGTTTCCGCGAAACCCGTGAATGCGCCAGGAGGGGCCGACATGGGGAAAAATTTCCAGAAGTTTTCCTGTTGCGCGTACCACATGTAATGAAACCGGACGCTTCAGCTCTGCTGCGAGTTCTGTCTGTGCTTGCAACACCGACACCTGTACCTCCCAATCACTTTTGCAAGCGCGGTCCAATCCGACCTCTCCCACTCCGACCGGATGGGATTTCACGAGCGCGCGCCATTCTGCCAGATCCTCTTTCCAATGCTCCCGAATAAACCACGGGTGTAACCCCACCATCGGGAGCACACATCCCCCAAATTTTTCTGCCAAATGCAAAACCGTCTGCCAATCGTCCGGACAAGTCCCAACCAGCACTATTTGGCCTACTCCGCCATCCAATCCACGCTGCACTTCTGTTTCTGCGCCCTCCCTGTTCCGGGCTTCCAGACCAACATGACAGTGCGCATCCACTAACATTTTTATTTCTTCCTAACTTTCTCCCGCCCCCTGATCCGGATTTCTCTCACCCAAAATTTCTCTGAATCCTTTTCTCAGAGACTCGTACACATTATAAATCCCGTTTTGCCGGGTAGGTGTCAGCATCGCCACAATTCCCAGACGTTCAAAAATGACCGGTTCAAACGTCGCCACATCCTCTGGATCACTTCCCTGCACCAGTTCTGCCAATAAAACCACCAGTCCTTTAATCACAGGCGCATCTGCATCGACCCAGACTTGCGCTTTTTTATCTACCAGATCACAGCGTAAATAGACCTGTGAAGTGCAGCCCGGCACCAGATTTTCTTCCTCCCGCACCCCCGGCGGTAATTCCACCGCTTTTTTCCCTTTTGAAACGACCGCTGACAAACGTTCCTGTGGATCAGGAATCTGTAAATACCGTTCAATCCACTCTGCTTCTTTCGTTTGTAATGCATTCATGCGCTGTTCCCATCATGAGCACAGCCTGTTTCCATTCATTTCAGCGTTTGCATATCAGCCGGCATCGTCCTCTCGGCCTTGCAAACTCAAGCGATTACGCTAACGAAACCCCTGTTTCGCCTGTCCCCGCTGCTTTTTGTACTTTCAATGCCACCTCACTCGAGCGCAACACCACCTCTGTCGTCAACCCGTCTTCGTTCGGAGAGCCATCGATATCCGCGAGGAAATCTCTTAAATACTGCCCCCCATTACCGGACAGTGGTGCCAGTTTTTCAATTTCCTGATCGTCATCCGCAGCGATCAGCACGTGATCATAATTCGTTCCGGTTTCTGCCACGCCTTTCGTGCCATGGACCACAAACCGCCAGTATTGAGGCAATTTATACCCCACACCATCCGGTGCCAGGTACGACATATCCCCCAGAACGCTCCCATTATTATCCAGTTTGACAAAAAACTGGGCACAATCCTGGAAATGCGGTGTCGCTTTCGCTTTTGCATTCCATTCCCGCGCCGCCACCACTTCTGTAAAACTTCTTCCTGTCAGCCAGGGCACCAGATCAAAGAAATGAATCCCGATATCATTAATCGTGCCTCCATGTTTTCCTTCTTCAAAATACCAGGCCGGGCGTGATCCCAGCAGCAACGGGTGCTGGCCACTGACCGAAATCGTCACCACGTCCCCAATTCTTCCGGACTGCAGAACCGAGCGCAACGTCATCACATTCGGGTTCGTGCGAAGGTCCAACTGACATCCGACTTTCAATCCTTTTTCTTTGGATAATGCCCGGATTTCTTCCAGTTCTTCCAGCGAAGTACACAAAGGCTTATCTGCAATCGCATGTTTGCCCGCTTTTAACGCACGGATCACATGCTGTCCGCGTATCGCATAATAATCTCCTACGACCAGCACATCAAATTCAGTGTCGTCAAACATCTTTTCCACCGAATCATGTGTGATTTTCACATCGGCATTTGAAGCAAGTGCCTCGCGTGTTGCCGCATCCGGTTCCGCCATCGCCACAATTTCTGTTTCAGGATGTTCATGCAGGCGTTTAATCAAATCGAACACATGCCCATGCCGTAAACCCGCTATCGCAATTTTTTTCTTCATCTCTCCTATCATTAAGCCTATGCGCAAAAATTCAAGTTTTCCTTAAATTAAAATAAGAAAATTATTCCCTGCTGTCTTCTTTGCAAAATGAAAAAAAAACGCTACGATGCTCAAATGACATTGAATTTCGAGCCAGCCAATACATGGTACGCCTCCTGTACAAGAGGTTTCTCGTGTCTTTATCAGAGAAAACCTACGTTTTATGCCGTCCTGTTTTTCCTGTGCTTCTTTCTGTTTTCCCGGGATTTTCTTTCTGCGAACGATTCTGCAACGCCGATGAGTCCGGAACAAACCCAGGCATTTCTTCAAAAATTAACCGAAATGCGCCAGAAAAACCCTTGCCACCAAAGCAATTTTACCGAATCCCGTAACCTCCCCATGCTTCAGGACCCGATTGTCAGTAAAGGCACCATCGAGTTTTGTCAGCCGGATCATTTTCGACGCACCATTGTCCCCCCTAACCCATCAGTCACGGTTTCGGACGGCTCCACGCTCTGGCTTTATTACCCGGATTTTTCCCGCGCAGAAAAGTTCCAGATCCCTGCGGGCAAAAAAAAACGTGTCAACAACCCGGTCGGCCTCCTGCTGGCCGCTCTGGAAATGCGGAACCTGGACCAGTATTTCCAAATCCAGGCAAAACAAGGGAAAAATGAAACGATTCTCCTCCTGACCCCGAAACGCGCCGCCCAGCGGAAATTTCTAAAAATGTTCACGCTTGTGATCAATTCCAACTTTTTCCTCACATCGACCACGATTGAGTTGCAGGATGGAGAAACGATTACCAGCACCTACTCCAACACCAAAACCATGCAGTTTCCAGCGAATCATTTCCAGTTCACTCCCCCTGCTGGCACTGAGGTGATTTCACTTTCGCTCCCCTGATTTTGTCATGCGTATTTTCCAGCAGTTCAAATCCCATGGTATTTTCTGGCGCAAATACCTGTATTGGGCAGGTCGCAATTGCCCGGTTTATCTTGAACCACTGGCAATGGTCTATTTTTCCCTGTTTTTTCTGCTTTTTGCAGGAAAAGTCCGGCGGCATTTATTGTCCGTTCACCGCATTTTATTCCCCAATGACCATCTGATCACGCGCTGGTTTCGTGCGCTTCGGGTTTACATGAGCTTTTCTGCGACACTGTCTGATCAAGCCCGGTTTCGAGAAGCTAAATGGCCATTCGATTGGGAATTTGAAGGCGATGAACATTTCGAATCCATGGCACAACGTACCGACGGCACAATCCTGTTGACCGCGCACATGGGAAATTACGATGTCGGCAGTGCCTTATTTGCCAGCAAACTGAACCGCAGGATTACAACCGTTCGTGCTCCCGAAATCGACCCGAGCACGCACTCGTTTGAATCCGGAAAAAATGACGACCAGGTACGCGTGGGGTACGCCGGGCTGGACCCCACGCTTTCGATTGATCTCATCCAGGAATTACGTTCCGGGGGAATTGTCGCCATTCAGGGGGATCGTCTGCTGCCGGGTCAGGCTGGCTGCCGGGCTCAGTTTTTATCGACGACGGTGCATTTCCCTGCGGGGCCTTTTTTATTAGCGCGTGCGACAGGACTCCCGATCACCCCCATTTTTATTTCCCGCGTAGGGCTTCGTCGATATCGCGTCATCACCTGCCCCCCCATTCATGTTCCAAAATTGTCTAACCAGCGCGATCAGGATATCCAACCCGCCACCCAGCTCTGGGC